>JAHFQV010000111.1:0-3889 GCA_023259175.1 Oxalobacteraceae bacterium
CGAGCGTCACCTTCAATACTGCGCGTTTCAGGATCGATTTTTAATTGCAGGTCAGCGGCGTCAAAACGCATCGCAAGTTGCTCAGGCGTGCGCTCGGTACCCGAACTCATGGTGAAGGCACTCGGTTGCGACGAAACTAGCGTCGGGACTTGCGCTTTGCTTGGGGCAAGCCAAGCCAAGTAAAGCAACACACCAATAATATTTAATTTAAGGGAACTCATAGACAATGATAGCTTCGTTGTTCAACACGGGGGCTTAGAGCATAAACGAAGCACTAGAGTTCAACAAGACTAATTCACTTTCTACCTAGACATTCACCTTAACAGCCTAACTTGCGACTGAATACACCGTCTCCCCCGGCAATAATTGCGCCGGCCACAGGACCTGCAATTGCTCTACCGGTGTGCCGCTTTGTAGTGCGAGCAGCATTTCTATCATCTTCGCGCCTGCTGCGTCGGGTTGCGGTTGATCGATGGTTGTTACGTGATAACCTTCTAGGGAGTCTTCCATTTTTCCCCAGACTATCACCGAAATTTCACTACCTATCGTCACACCAGCATCGAGCAAGGCGCGGATGGCACCCACGCCCGACATATGGTTATCGACAATCACCGCACTTGGCCGTGGCGTGCAGGCGAGCAGCTTTTGCATGGCGAGGTAAGCGCTGCGTTTATCATTGGTGTTTTCGAGCAAATAACGCGGATCCGCTGCAATCCCTGCGCTTTCCAAACTACGTTTAAAACTATCAAAGCGCTGACGCGCGAAATTCATATGAAGTGGCGCGCTAATGAGTGCGATTTTTTGATGCCCGTGAGCCAGTAAGTGTTCAACAGCGATGCGCATGCCTTGCTCATTATCGTAGTCAAACCAAGCGTGTGCCTGATTTTCTTGGGTACGCCCATGCACGACAAAAGGAAAATTTTGCTCCGCCAGAAAAGCGATACGTTCATCAAACACACAACTGCGTCCCACGATCAGGCCATCAACGCGTTTTTCTTTGACGATATTTTGGTAGGCGTGTAACTCCTGCAAGGGCGAAACTGGGCTCATCATCAAGTCCATTTGCTGCGCTTCTAAAGCTTGCACCATGCCCCCCACGATTTGCATAAACATAGGATCTGCTAAATCATTGGGAAACAAGGGATACACAATTCCGACCACATTAGTGCGACCAAAAGCCAAACTTCGCGCAATGGGACTGGGACGATAGCCGAATTGCTGAGCGGCGGCCAATACACGCTGTCGTGTCCGCTCACTCACTTCAGGATAGCCATTCAGAGCGCGACTGGCCGTGGTTTCGGAAATGCCCAGTGTTTGTGCTAATCGTTTGAGGTTCATGCCTAGTGTTCCGTCAATTTCAATTTAATTTTTCGAAATCGAATCCGGGCGAGCCCAAATGATTTGCCAATGCTCTTGACGATTTTGCTGAAAATCGACTTGCATTATCTTTGTTTTTTCATTCCACAAAAAGTCTATTTCCGTGTCATTGCGTAGCACTTTGAGAGGACGATTTGCGAGCTGATGCACCTGCAACTGTAGTGAGCGAATTGATGTTTCTTGATCGCCGCCTTGCTGCACCAAATCTAACTTTAAGATGTGTTCGGCTTTTGTGATTTTGAACTGGCTACGCATTTTCAAAAGACGATATGCACCCGTCTCAAAGGCTTGCGCATTTTTTCCATCATCTTCGTAAAGCTGTCCCGCGCTTTCTGCCACGCTGCTGTCATGAAAATAATGCAGGCTCACCGCCTCACCACGATATTCCTCGGTGCTCTGCATTTTCAGCTTATCTTGCATCATGGGGATAAAAGCACCGGCTCGCACATAGGTCGGAATGTGCTCGTCGTCGACATTCACGCTCGCTTTGCTTCCAGCCTCAAAGCGTTGTCCACTATAAAAATCAAACCACACACTGTTTTTTGGAAAACGAATATCCGCGTTTTGCTGACCTGCTTGCAATATCGGATGTACCAGAAAATCACGCCCCCAAAAATAAGCGCTCGCATCATTTAAGAATTCAGGATTATCGGGTTCTGCGAAAAATAAGGGGCGCATTAAAGGTAGACCGGTTTGACTATTTTCAAATGCCAGCGTGTAGTTATACGGCAAAAGTTGGTAGCGCAATTCAATGGCCGCCTTTGCCAATGCCTTTGCTTTTCCTGATCTAAAAATCGCCTCGGCGGGCACTTCCTCTTGTGCATGGGGTCTAAAGATGGGCTGAAACACACCATACTGCAACCACCGCGTGTACAGCTCGTCATCCAAATTCGCACCCGCAAAACCGCCCAAATCAGAATGCATATAGGCTAAACCCTGCATGCCCATTTGTAATGCGATTTCAGGTTGCGAGCGCAGCCCTCCCCAAGTGCGATTCACATCGCCTGACCAAGGAATCAAACCAAATCGTTGCGACCCCGAATACCCCGCACGCATCAAAATAAATGGGCGCTGCTGTGGAAAATCTTTTTGATAGCCTTCAGCGATAAGCTTTGCCCACTCATGTCCGTAAATATTATGCACTTGATCGGCGCTACCATTGACGTGTTGCAGTTCGGCTGGATGCACTTCCGGCTCACCCAAATCCCCCCAAACACCGGCCACTCCCGCTTGCGCCAAGTTCTTGTAAATCGTCCAAAACCAATCCCGTGCTTGCGGTTTAAAGACATCAATCAATCCTGTATTACCAAAATAAAAATCGTAAGCAAACGCTTTTCCATTCTTATCCGTTGCCAGAATATTCTGATCCACCGCTTCTTGCCAACGCTTGGACGTAGTCAAAATAAAGGGCTCGGTGATGAGGATAGTTTTCACATTTTTCTGCGCGAAATCGGCAATCATTTGCTGCTGATCTGGGAAATTATCGCGATCAAACGCAAGATTACCCATCGTGCCTTTGATTTCTTTTCCAAACCAGTACAAATCAAAAATGATGGCATCCAGCGGTATCTGTTCAGCACGATATTGTGCGATCACAGCGCGCGCTTCGACCTCGCTATGATAACCAAAACGACTGGCGAAATTTCCAAATGCCCAGCGTGGCGGCAAAGGCTGTTTGCCCGTCAAATTCACGTAGTTCGCCACCAATTTTTCCCAATTCTCTCCTGCAATCACCTGGTATATTTTGCGACCGCTGATGGTTTCATATCGCAGCGTATTATCGTGTTGACTGTCGAAATCCAAAGTGCCGATTGCGGCATTATCAAAATGGATGCCGTACATGTTTGAAGAATAAACCAGCGGAATACTGAAATTCATCTGCTCGGAATAATCTTCATAGCCATAGTGGGCTTTATTGTACAAAGGGAGTTTATGGCCACGGCGATTCATTCCCAATGCGCGCGCGCCGGCACCGTACAAAGCTTCTGTGGCATCGAGGTTAAAACTCAGACTTTCGCCATTAGCGATTTTTTCATAACCTAGTTTTTCGGAAATTAAAAATTTTCCGCGATACCAATAGCGCAGCTGAAATGGAGACTTGATAATTTCAAGACTCATTCCTTGGGTGCTGTACGTCAAATTTTTTGGCGTAATTTTTAAGTTCGTTGCGACGTTTTGCGGCTTCATCACGAGCGCATGAGAAGTCGCATTCACTGGCGAGCTAAGTCCTGTATCTGACTTTGGGATGAAGCTAGTCTCCAACACTTCTTCGGAATAGGCACGGATCCGGTACATGCCTTGATTGGTTTGTACTTCGAGCACATCGCCTGTTTTTTTTGCGCTTTCAAAAATGCGTTGCGCATTTTGTGCATGCGCCTGAAAACCACTGCAGATCAAGAAACACGCTGCGCTCCAAACAAAATAATAGACCCGGCTTACGCGAGTGACTTTACTTCGATTCATTGATCCTGCTCCTAGACTTTATTTTTTGCACTAAGGTTTAACACTTAGG
>JAHFQV010000111.1:3989-11251 GCA_023259175.1 Oxalobacteraceae bacterium
TATGGGCAGGCAAAGCGCCCGCCAAAATTGCATAAGGCATCGTCAATACGCTGGCCCAAGCCAAGCCCACGCCCACCATAGGCAAGAGTAACATTTCCTTGCTCGTAATCAAAGTAATGCTCATCAAACTCACGCCACCTATCACTAGGCAAACAAGGTGTACTACACGACGACTGGTTCGTTTCGCCAGCATGGGCAAAAGGAAAGCCGCAATCGCCGAAACACCGCCATAAACCGCGAACATCACACCAACCCAATTGCCCGCCTCTTGGTAAGCGGATGACTGCGCATCTTGGCTCAAAAATACCGTCGCTGCCACCGAAGGCGTCATATAAACCCACATCGCAAACAATGCGATCCAAGTAAAAAACTGCACCAAGGCCAATTGCACCATGGTCTTGGGCATCTGCAAAAATCCTAGCAAAATTTCTTTGATCGTATTGAACAAGCCGCGACGACTGGCACGTTCGGCCAAAAATTGCGCCATATTGGCAGGCGGCGTTTCATCACTACGTAGTACCGTCCACAACACCGACAAGAAATAAATACTGCCGCCGACATAAAAGGAATAACGCACCGTATCGGGAATCATGCCGTTCACAGGGACATTACTAAAGCCCATCACTTGCGTAAAAAACGCCGGAAGCAAGGAGGCGATCACACCACCGCAACCGATAAAAAAAGTCTGCATCGCAAAACCATAGGTCTGTTGACGCGCATCGAGTTTATCGCCGACAAAGGCACGAAATGGTTCCATCGAAATATTGATCGAAGCATCCATCATCCACAAAACAAACACCGCCATCCACAAAGCGCTGGAATTAGGCATCATCAACATCGACACCGAGGCTAACAGTGCGCCGACAAAAAAGAAAGGGCGGCGGCGGCCCCAAACAGGATGCCAAGTATTGTCACTCAAATAGCCGATCACGGGCTGCACTAATAATCCCGTGATGGGTGCTGCTAACCAAAGCAAGGACAGTTTATCTACGTCAGCACCTAGAGTGGCGAAGATGCGACTGGTATTGGTATTTTGTAGCGCAAAGCCAAATTGGATACCGAAAAAACCCAGACTCATATTCCAGATTTGCCAAAAAGAGAGTTGCGGTTTTTGACTGTGCTCCATAGATTTCATTTCCTTTTTTCTGTCAACTTCACTCAAACTTCACTCAATGATATTTGAGACTATTATCGATAAATTTAGAACACATTTTGAACCCGCGACGCACGATAACTTAGTTTTTACGCAGTTTTTACGCATCATTCGGATAGCGGGCTGCTTTGCAATGCTTGGCAATATAGGCTTCATGCGTAGGCATCACATGGACGCATTTTGCGATCACCTCGCGCACACTTTCCAGATAAGCGATGGTATCAGTTTCACTCTGTAAATCTACTAATGGATGATAGCGCTCGGTGGGCATATTTTGCCCTTCAAACACCTGTAACCAACCCACTTCCGCAAACAGTTCATCATCAACCCGCAGCACCCGGCCACTGGCGCGATACAAATCCATCTTGTGTTGCAAAGAATCTGGGATGGGCATATTCGCGCAGGCTTTCCAAAATTCGGAGTCTTCGCGTTGGTTCAATTTGTAATGCAAAATCACGAAATCACGTATGCGTTCAATCTCAAAACGGGCTTGTCGGTTGTATTCTGTTTTTTCGATTTCACTCGTCCCGTTTTGCGCAGCAAAGCTAGGAAAGAAATTAATCAAACGCGCGATTGCAGTCTGAATCAAATGGATGCTAGTCGATTCCAATGGCTCTAAAAAACCACTCGATAAACCTATCGCCACCACATTTTTATTCCATGATTTTTTCCGCATGCCGGTGGTAAATTTCAATAGACGTGGCTCTGCTAGTGCCGCGCCATCCAAATTACCAAGCAAGATACTGGCCGCCTCATCTTCGCCCATATACGCACTGCAAAAGACATGACCGTTACCAATCCGATGTTGCAAAGGAATGCGCCATTGCCAACCAGCGCGATGTGCAGTCGAACGCGTATAAGGTAACAGTGGCGAAACCGATGCACAAGGCACGGCAAAAGCCCGGTCGCAGGGCAAATAGTGTGACCAGTCTTCGAAACCTGTTTTGAGCGTTTGCTCGATCAACAGCCCGCGAAAGCCCGAGCAATCAATGAATAAATCGCCGCCAATGCGTTGACCACTTTCCAAGACGACGGCATCAATATCGCCAGTCTCCGAATTTTGCACCACCTCGGTGATTTTTCCTTCGGTGCGCAACACACCACGCCCCTGCGCCAAACGGCTCAAATAACGCGCGTATAAGCTGGCATCGAAATGATATGCATGAGCGATTTGATTCAAAGGAGAATTAGGAATTTCGTGATTGGCAGGCATAAATTTATTTGCCTTGGCCGCCATCCGCGTAATGGAATATTCTTCCAGTGGCCGCGCCTTTCCCTGCTTGACGTATTTTTGCCAATACTGGTCGAAACGCACCGTCCACATGTCTTGACCCAAAGTGCCAAAGCCATGCATATAACGATCACCCAGACGCCCCCAATTGACAAACTCAATGCCGAGTTTGAACGTGCCCTGGGTTTCACGTATGAATTCATGTTCATCGATTTCTAACACTTGATTAAAGCGCTGTATCATCGGTATCGTCGCCTCGCCCACACCGACAATACCGATGTCGTCGGACTCGACTAATTGTATGTCGTAGTGACCACGCAAAACAGTCACCAGCGCCGCAGCACTCATCCAGCCTGCCGTACCGCCACCCACGATGACGATTTTTTTGCGATGCGTATGCGCCATATCTTCACCATCTAAAAAAAAGAACCCCACCCAAAAAACCGGTGGGGTTCGTCACACCCAAAATCAGAACTTGTAGTTTGCACCGAACAAATAAGTACGGCCATAAGTCACTTTATTGGTAATCACGTTCGGATCCGTGTTGTACTCTTGGAAGGGGGTATTATTCCAGTTATTCGCCTGAATTAACAAGGACAATCCTTTCAACCAGCCGTGCTGAAATTCATACGACATCTGCAAGTCCACTAGTGTTTCACCCTTCACCATCGTCAACTGTTGATTGTCTTGATAGTCGCTCACCTGACCCAAGAAATCGGAACGCTGACGTGCAGCCCACGCCACTTGAAGGCCATTTTTTTCGTAGTAGAGACGCAAATTGCTCACGCGCTTGGACAAACCAGGCAAAGGAATATTTAAGGACGAAGTCGCTACATTACTAAAACCAAGACCTGGCAAAGTAATTTCGCTCGATGTATCGGAGTGATTAAACATCACGCCAAAACCATCTAATTTCGTCGTAAGCATATTCAGTGGCAAATTCAATGCCAACTCAAATCCACTCAAACTTCCGCCTTCACCATTCCGTGGCGCAGTCATCAAACCCAAGGTAGAACCCTTATGCGTACCGGTCAAAGGCAAGGGTGTATTGGCACTGACAAACGGTGCAAAATCAAACGCGGTTGGCGAACGATAAATGTAGGTATCTAAGGATTTGTAAAAACCTGCGATGCTAAAATAAGCCTTGTTACCGAAATATTTTTCATACGACAAATCCAAGGATTTCGCGCTAAATGGGCGCAAGTTTGGATTGCCGCCACTGCCCGTCAAAATCGGATTAGTGCCCTGCGTAGTCACACCAAAAGATTGACTTGCACGCATATCATCCATGTTGGCACGAGACAAAATTTTGGCCGCACCAACGCGCAGAAATTGTTCATTCCCGAGATTAAACGATACATTCAGGCTAGGCAAAACATTCGAATAATTGGTGCCGCCTGCAACCACTGAAGACGGGCAAGATGCTGCGGTAATTCCCGTGCAATTGGCGAGATCAACCTTATTCCCGGTGGACTGTTGATCAGTATGCACAAATTGCAAACCGACGTTACCTTTGTACGGCAAGCCCATCATTTTACCGTCTAAATCGCCCATGAAATATGCAGTGTTGACCTTCTCATGCACCGACCAGTCTTTCGCTAAAACTGAGGCATCGACCCAACGTGCCAGATCATAAATCGGTCCCAAAGAGCCTTCAGGATCAAACGATACAATAGGCAAACCAGTGGTACCGGCAACACCCACCGCACTACCCGGCACATCAGCAGCTGCATAACCATTCGGTCCTTTGACGACGAGACGACCTTCTTGACCCGAACGCACTTTTTCGCGATCAGAGAAATTCACGCCAAAACGTGTAGAAACAATCGGGCCCCATTCCACATCACGACTAGCGGTCAGGCGCATGCTGCTGACTTTATCGTTGACCGTTGGCAAAGCCACATAGCCTGCTTGTGGAGAATTAACACCACCACCCCAACCATCGACGTCGGTTAATTTTGCAATCGCACGGTCGCCATAATTTAAGCTCGTCGTGTATTTGACATCGTTAAAATTACCACCGTTAAATCCAGTGTAGCTAATCGAACCCAAGGAAGCTGCGTTGCCTGGTTGACCTGCTGTAGTTTCATAACGTGAGGCATTTTTTTCTGCCTTGGAGTAGGACAAATCGCCAATCAAAGTCCATTCATCGAGCTTCAAATCTGAATTCCAGCCGATAGAAGTAAATTTATCCTTGGCTGATTCTTTATGATTACGCACCACGCCTTTGTAGTTACTAAACGTACCTGCCGTCACGATACCGTTCGCAATTGTTGCGTTCGACAAAACACCATTGGGATCGTAACCACCCGCAGAACCAGCGATCGCACCTTCTAAACCGGTCTTTTTCAAACTGGAGCTGCCTGCCGAGTAAAACACATCAACCGTCGACATAAAAGTTTTGTTCGGCTTAAACTGCAAAGTCAAAGATGCACCGTCACGATCACTCAAACTCGTTTCAGTATCAGCACCAAAACCGCCTATGGTTTTTACTTTAGCGCCTTGATAATCGACCTCGGGCGACCAACCACCCCAAGTATTAAAGCGTTGTTGAGCGCCGCCATTTTCTTTAAATTTCGTCACGCCCAATGCTAAACCTATCGTACGATTGGCGAATTGATCGACATAGGAAAACGATTCACGGTCGCCAGTCCCTTCCGACGCAGTTTGCACACCAGTTCTTTGTTTGCGCGCACTCACGGCCAACACACGTTTGCCAAATTCCAAAGGCTTGAGTGTATTTAAATCGATGGTCGATGCCAAACCTTGACCAATTAAACCTGCATCAGGGGTTTTATAAATTAGAACTGAACCCATCAATTCCGCAGGAAATAAATCAAATTCCGGCGCCCGCGCATTGCCAGTCGAAGCCTGTTCGCGGCCATTCAACAAGGAACCGTTAAAAGAAGGCGACATGCCGCGCACACTAATATCAGCCGCCTTACCGGAAGAACGACTACGCTGTGCAGTGACGCCTGGCAAACGAGCGATCGACTCGGCCACGCTAGAATCGGGCAATTTTCCAATATCCTCAGCAGAAATCGCCTCGACGATTGCGCTGGAATTTTTCTTCAAAGAGATCGCCGCTTCGATACCGCGACGAATACCCGTCACGACCACGGTTTCATTTGCTTGCGTCGGCGCTTCCACCTGCGCTGGTTCGGCTTGTTGAGCATAGGACTGGCCTGCTGCGCCCAAGGACATCATCACAATACACGCCGCGGCAATCGGACTTAATTTTAAGGCTGTGCGATCAAGTGCGCTTTCAAACTGAGGCTTCTTCATTTTCGGTTCCATTCCAAATCTCCAGATATTTTTCTGACTCGTAAAACTTCCAAAAAGGGGGGGAGGTCATTTCTTAGGGCTTGCCCATGACCGGCCTCGCAAAAATGCTCTCGCAAACTCATCGCCGTTTGGCACCGTATTGCATCATTCGGCACCACCCAACTCCAAAAAATCACCAAAGAGTCAAGGCGCTCAAGCATTTCATCGACAAGTCAAATCTAAACGCGTGCAGAGATCCTATTTCACACCATCTGCGTCCAAATCTGAATCGGTCTTTTTTTCCTAATTAAATTCCTGAAGCAAGTGTGTACTAAAACTAAATCGCGTGTCAATCGAATTCAGGCAAAAATTAGCTCATTTTTTCAGCAAAAACTTAAATATACCCACATAACGTCGCCTTTAAACCACAAAAACCATTTTATTTATGTAGTCAAACTACAGAATTACAGTGATTTTATTGGTTTTTGATAATTCAGCTCAAAGCGCTTCGATTTGAATTTGAATTTGATCTAATTTTTCTTAGCGTGGTTTTTACGCCCAAATTAGTGGGTCTAGGGATTACGCGAGCGCGGTAATCAGGAAATGCCGATGGGGACCGTAGTGGTGACAATTGAAGGTGAGCTCGCAGACGATTCGGCGATGACTCAGTGGCGACTCAGCCGAGATTTTCCATTAGGATTTGTGAAGATGACGGATGCACTTTTCGAGACAGTTTTGCTGCGAATGAGGCGCCAATAGCTAGCTATTGGCAACGAAGAGCGACAAAAATGGCCGAAAATGCGCCGTCAACGCACAAATAGCGCCGCAGGTGCGCCTAATGGAAAATCTCGGCTCAGTGGACACTCGATGTCGATTGGAGATCAAGCGCACTGACGGGGATTATTGAGACGGAGAGAAGCAGGAAGAACGAAGGGAAACCACGCTCAATGCACGGAATAAAAAACTGAGGGAAGTCTGCAGCACCGAAGCCAGTGCCCGGGTCGAATTTTGCTGGAAAAGTGCCAGTAGAGGATGCGCAAAGCGCATCCGAAATCTACTCTTCCATATTGAGCTTGGGTCGCCCCGGCTTGAGTGGTGGCAAAACCGCCAGCAAGGTCTTTAAGCGTTTCATTTCTAGCTCCTTGAGCAGGACCACACCCAAACGCAGCAATTGACTTTTTTTAACTTCAAGCCCGGCGGCAAGGCAGGCTTTTTTCACCTCGCCCAGCACCGCATATTCGACTTCTGGCATCGTGAAACTATCACGCACGAGTTTCGGCTTCTTGATTTTATCCTTCGTAACTAAAGTCGCTGGAGACTTTGCGTGCAGTGACTTTGTTTGATCGGATTTTACGGTAGGCGCTTTTACGACCGTCTTGTTCGCCAAGGCTTTTTTCTTAGGAATAGCGATTTTTTTTGTTTCCACTACGCTTGCAGCAAGTGGCTTTGCCGGAGATTTTAAGTTAGCCTTCACTGCTGATTTTTGCTTACTCGCCGCTACGCGCGCAGGCCTGCTCGCTTTTGGACTTGCAACTGATTTGAGTGCTTGTATCTTTTTCTTCGCGGTCGTCATCACAGCTCTCCTTTACCATAAAAAACTCAAAATCGATAAAC
>JAHFQV010000209.1 GCA_023259175.1 Oxalobacteraceae bacterium
ATTTTGATGCCATGTTCATGCGCTCTGGCGATCAAGATTTTCATACCGGCGATAATTTGGTCCGCAGTGACCCGTTGTTTGGCGTCGGTAAACATGCCACTGGCAGTGATGTCGTTGATGCCCTGTAACAGTATGATCCACTTCACGTTCGCTTTTTCTAGGGCATCGCGCTCGAAGCGTTTCAAGGTGCTTGGGCCCAGAAAAGGATCGACGCCATCGTTCAAAATGCGATTACCACTGATGCCGGAATTGATCACGGCGATAGGTTGAAATTGCTTCGTGGCTTGCAGCCGTGTCGCCAATTGATCGGGCCAGCGCATATTGGCATCATCTGGTGAGCCGACACCATCGGTAATTGAATCGCCTATCGCCACCACGCTGCGCACTTGCTTGTCGGTGCGTACTTCGATGTCTGTGACGAAATAGCGGCTATCGTCTTTGCTATCGACGCGTGCCGTGGTCATCGCGCTTTGATCGTCGCCATTGCTGATGTAGGCGGTTTGCATGCCGGTGCTGTGGATCGTGCTAATCCCTGTGCCCTCGGCAAAGAATAAACTGAGCGCAAGTTCCTGCAACGGCATGACTGACATATGGACGGCATCGGTCATCACACTCGCGCCGACGGCAATCGTAAACTGTGCTTGGCCTGCGACTGTTAAACGATGCAGTGAGCTGTCAACGATCGCGGCGCCTTGCGCATGTTGCGCTACATTTGCTGCATTGATCAGCAAGGGTTTGTCGCCATATTCATTGGAAATTTTCACACGCACTGCATCGCCACCTACGCTGACGCGCATGATTTGTCGTATCGTCTGCACCGGCAATTCTGGCCCCGGCGAGTCGGGCGCTGCGCCCCATGTCGTGATCCAGTGGGTGGCATTCGGTTTGGTTTGGGCATTTGCCATCGGTATGCTCAGCAGTGTGACGAGTGCGATGGCCAAGCTAGAGAGGAAGGTGACGGCTAGGCGCTCTAGACCATGCAAACGAGACGATGTGATGCGGTACATAGAATTTCCCTGAGAATTGGTGTTTTGGTGTTTTGGTGTTGATATCGCCGCGCTTCAATCAGAGCGCGACCAACGATGGCAAGCAGTATAAAACGTTTGCCGAGTGCGAAATCGTCGCACAGAAAGGATTCGTCACTGCAGCGCGGGAATTGGTCACTGATAGGGATTATTGAAGATTGACGCTAAGCTGAGCCGCTAAAAAATTTGTAGTTTGGAAAAATTAAGGTGACTTGCGCACGGTTTCATCCCGCTATTAAAAACGACTTATACGCTTATTATTTTGAGTGGATTCATGACTTGATCCGAACTCGATGGATTTTCTTTGATTCATCGGTGCGCATTGTGAAATCAATTGAAACTGACCCCATTGATTTTTGATTTTGATTCCTTGATTCAGTAAAGGAGAAATTAATTCGTGTTGAGTGACAGGCCAATGTTGCGCAAGTATTGGGCTTACGGTAGAGTTCGCCTGCGGGTGTTTTGATAAACTATAGCGTGTCATATGTGGCGACACCCGCGCTTTCTTTTTTTGAATTCTTCAAAAATAAATCCTCCTCGATTGCTTATTTTTGCAAGTCCATCAATAGGCAATACAAGAAAATTCATGATCAATCGGAGACAGAATGGGCGCATTTAAACCCCTACTTATTGTACTAATGTTAGGCGCAAGTTGGATTACACCCCCCACGTTTGCGCAAGTCAAACCCCTTGCTTCTTTAACGACTGCTCCAAATGCAGCGGTCGATTTAAGTAAGCATCAATTCGTCAAAGAGACCGCGCATTTTTTAATTTACAAAATTAATGAGAGCCCTTTAGAGGAGCGTGAAACCGCAGCGCTTATCGACATATTGGAAAATAGCTACACTAGCGTTCAAGTCCTGCTCAATAATTTTGCGCCGCAAAATATGCCAAAAATTTCAATCCTACTTAATGGTGATGGAATGCCGGCAGGAAAAATGCCGAACTATCCTAATGTAGATCAAAAAACCGGCGCGATTACTTTGTATCGCTACATGGGACCTGCGCCTGCCTATTCCAGTGGTTTACCACATGAATTAGTCCACGCAATGCGCTTAAATTTCATACGGCATCATATCGATGATTTAGATGATTATTCAAAAGGTGCAGGCTTTATTGAAGAGGGATTTGCGGAGTATGTCGCACAATTGATTTCCCCTACCAGCATGACCTTTCCAAGCTATGGCTTTCCACTGACGATTGCCACAGGATATTGGCTCTCGACCAACACCGATATTCCCTTGAAAGTGCTATTTGAAAAGCACGCAATCAACCCCAGTTGTGTCGCACAAGCCTATCCACTGCGGGCTTCGTTTATGCGTTTTCTAGATCAAGAATATGGCAGAGAAAAATTGTTAAACTTGGCTTACTCGACTGAAAAAGTCAGTTTAGAAATGTTTGAGCAACTTTATGGTCGTAGCTTTGAAGACTTAGCAAAGCAATGGCGAAGTAAAGCAAATCAAGATTTTCAAGATTTTCCCAATATGCCAAATTTGCTCAAAGCATATTTAGAAAAAACACCGATTCGTTACTTCCCAGTCTGCCAAGCAGGCAAGCAGTGGTGAAGAGCAACTGACATTGGCATTGAAAAATCAGTGAAAAATCAGTGAAAAATCAGGGTCAAGTCTTGACAGTTACCGACCCGGTGCTTTTGCCGTCCTAATGATGGCTGAATGTGAGAAGCAAGCTCGTTTCCTATTTGCTCGAGTAGGGCGGGTGCAACCCGCGCGGACGTATTAAGCAATGACAGCGCGGGTTTCACCCGCCCTACGTCGCTGATAAATTAAACAGCACGGGTTTTACCAGCTCTATATGGTTTGCCCCAAGCTATAAAACCAATATGCAAGGGTGGGCACATTGTGCCCACGCGGTACCTGACTTCGCATCCATTTTTCTCAGCTAAAATTTCACTGCGGTTCTTGGCAATAGAAGATTTTTATTGGGGAAAAAGAGGTCGGTTTAGCATGCATCGATTCTGCTGAAAAATATGCAAATCAGCTCATCTCCTATCGAGATCCATATTAAAATTTTTGTATCCCCTTAATTTCCCCTTGATGTCGCCTCGGCGTCACTTTCATGTCGCCCTGGCGTCGTCTAATGGCGCATCAATTCTGCCAAAAAGTTTGTTAAAGTAAGTCACCTTCAATATCAAGATGAATCCTATGACAATTAAAGAAAAACGACTTGAGCGCGGTTGGACTCAGGCACAGCTTGCCGAATTTAGCGGCATAAGTCAGCGCACGATACAACGTCTGGAGAAAGGCAGTCCAGCCACTAGTGAAACTTTGAAGTGTCTTGCTGCTGTTTTTGAGGTGGAGATCGTGGAACTGGGTGTAAGCGAAATGTTGG
>JAHFQV010000024.1:0-13869 GCA_023259175.1 Oxalobacteraceae bacterium
GCTAGGCGTGACGACGACGCAACCTCCACGTTGATAGGAGGAACAACAACGCCAGAGAGCCGAAAAAGTGTGCAATCATATTCGTAGCGTGCTCACCAAAACGGTGAACAGGATTCACAACTAAAAATTTTGATGAATCAAACACTTAACAACGACATTAGCGGTCAACTGCCGTTTCTAGGATCATACGGAAGGTCGACGCAAACGCCGCCCTAGTGGTGCCTTAGCTTTGCCCGATCGAGGACTAGGCTCAGTCACTCGGCAACTGAAATTGGCTTCCGTATTCGCCAATAAACGAAGCTCGGTCATGTGTAATTCATCTCGCCTAAAATAGTGCAGTTTTATTTTTTGCCCCGCCTCATACGGTGTCAATATTTTTTGTAACTGATCTTGCGCATCGGGTGCAGAAACACGCAAAGCGTCCACTGCGACCAACACATCACCCGCCGACAAACCCGCTCGGTGCGCCGCACCGCCTTCGAATACCTGGGACAATTTGCAATCACTACCCGACTTAATCAAGCGCGCTCCTAGTGTCAGCTTTTGTGCAGCCAACTCCGGGATCACTTCAACACCAAAGTCGGCATACAAAGTCGCCAGTGGCACATCTTCGACGCCCAGCACATACTTCTTGAGAAAGGAGCGGACATCAACACCGGTCGCCGTTTCGATGATAGCCGCCAAGGCATCCTCCTGCACGCCCACTTGCTTGCGACTTCCTTCGTAAAAATCCTTCCCAAAACGCCTCCACAAAACGCGCATCACATCATCTAAGGATTTTTTCCCTTCGGTTTGTTGACGTATCGTGAGATCCAAACCCAGACCTATCAAAGCGCCTTTCGCGTAATAACTCACGATGGCATTCGGCGAATTTTCGTCTTGACGATAATATTTAGTCCAAGCATCCATGCTGGACTGCGCGACACTTTGTTTTTTCCGACCGCTACCTCGCAACACCGTATTCATGGTTTTACTGATGAGTTTTAAGTAGCAGGCTTCATCGATGAGACCAGCACGACGCACAAAAAGATCATCATAGTAGCTCGTGATGCCTTCGAAAAACCAAAGCAATTGTGTATCATTTTCCCGATTCAAATCGTAGTCACAAAATACTTGTGGCTTGATGCGTTTCACATTCCAAGTATGAAAATACTCATGACTACAAAGTGCAAGGAAGGCGCGATAGGCTTCACTCATTTGCGGTTTATTTTTCGTCGGCAAATCGGCACGACTACACAGCAGAGCGGTCGATGCGCGATGCTCCAACCCTCCATATCCCTCATTGACCGCCATCGTTAAAAATACATAGCGCTGCATGGGCGCACGTTTGCTACGCGGCTCAAAAAATGCAATTTCAGTTTCACATATTTTTTTGAGGTCAAAGGCAATTCGTGGCAAATCGACCTGCGGCACCTGTCCCGTCAACACAAAATCATGCACAACGCCATGCGCCTCAAATTGCACCAAACCAAACTCACCCATTTCCACAGGATGATCGATCAATTCGTCATAGTCGCGCGCAATATAAGTGCCGAAACCATAGCGCTTCGCTTTTAATTCAGACAATGAGGTCGCGACCCGCCAAGCTTGGCACGCCACATCCTTAGGACGCACAATCTCAATTTGGTGCGGCAAATGCGTCAAGCCATGTGCCTGCAGAAAAACGCTAGTGCCATTAAAAAAACCGTGCGTGCGATCCAAGTGCGCGGCGCGTACCGACAAATCCCAAGCATATACCTGATACGTTAAAACTAAAGGTCCATTGCAGGGCGCGGCTTGCCAAGTATTTTTATCTAATTTTTTAAGTGGATGCGCTCGCCCTTGACAACTTGCATGAATCTGCACGATATGCCGTGCAAATTCACGCACCATATAACTACCGGGTATCCACACCGGCAAAGAAAAAATCTGTCCCTCTTCCTGCGGATGATCGACGCTCAATGTCACATGAAAAAGATGCGCCGATAAGTCGTTTGAGGTGATGCTATAACGGAGCTTTGCTGACTTCATTGCATACGCCTTAAGTAGGTATTTATTGGGTATTAATTCGGCATTAATTCGGTATTAAGCGAACATTCGCCGCCAAAAACGTCAAAATCTGGGTCGTCACCACGACACAAGTTAATTTAAATCGTAATTGGACAAACCACTGCGGCAAAGAAAAACGTTGGTACATTTTTTTATCGTACTGATAGGAAAAAATGAACGCCGCCATCTGCACAACAAAGCCGACAAACATATTCGCCATCGCAAAGTAAGCAAGGATAGGTGGCAACACACCCCACAACAAATCGCGCTTCACTTCACTGGCATTGGCTTCGCCAGACAGCAAGGCCACACCCCAATGCAAGCCACCTAAAAAACCCAAAATCGCAATGCCGTAGACTAACTGCGCATCGATAAAAAATCCCATCCATTGCGGGTGCACAACCCAGCAAAAAAAGGTAAGAAGTACAAAGGGTATCAACGCTGAAAATCCCAAGCGTGTTGCAAACTGTTGATCGAGAGGCTTCATGAATAGAGTGGACAGAGAGGACGGATAGGGTAGATAAGGCACCATGCGCGATGCCAACTGAAAGGAAAACCGTATTGTAGGACACTCAAGCGAACAAGGCCACTCTGGGCTGAGTGAATGAGTGAATATAGGGGTGAGGATTATCTCCCCCACCCACAAACACTGTCCAAAGAAAACTAAACAAAATTTGAGCGCCTTAACGAGCCGCTGTCGCAACTCCCTTGATATTGGCTAATTTATCTTCCAGCACTTTGATGTCTATCATCCCCTGCGCCCTTGAGCCATCGGTAAAAATCAAAGTGGGCGTGCTATTGATGCGCAATTTCTGCCCCAAAGCCAATACTTTATCATTCGGATTGGTACAACCTGGCGCAGCAGCAGCGGCAAGTTTGCCGTTAATCATCCAATCGTCCCAAGCCTTACTTTTATCGGCGGAACACCAAATATCACGCGACTTGGTCGCGGAATCTTCGGCCAAAATATTGTACATAAAAGTGTAGATAGTCACGTTATCGACAGCTTGCAGATTTTTTCTGAATTTTTTGCAGTAACCACAATTCGGGTCTTCAAAAATTGCAATCACACGCTTGCCATCACCTTTAACATACTTCACCGCAGCTTCCAAAGGGAGCTCAGAAAAATTCACACGATTGAGTTCATCTGTTCTTTGGCGCGTAAAATTGACTGTGCCATTCACGTCGATAATGTCGCCAACAAAAATATAGTCGGCCTTGGCATCGGTGTACACCACTTCCGACCCCGTTCTAACCTCGTATAAGCCACCATAAGGCGTTTTTTTAACTGAATCAATCTGCCCACCATTTTTCAAAGTCGCAGCGATTTTTTTCTTAATCATCAACTCAGTGGCGGCAACGGATGCCGGTGTCTCACCACCACTTGTCGCTGCGTAGGCGATGCCCGCAATTGCCGCAATTGTAATGAAGGCCGCAGCCCAAAATAATTTATAACGCATACCATCTCCCTTTTTTTAAAAGCTTTAATTTATTCGGACTATCTTCCAATTGCATGCGCAATCAAAGTTCTTTTTAAGACAGGCACTTGATTTAAGAAGTTCAAACCGAGACGACGAACGAGACGAACGGCAGGCAAATCATTAGCAAATAAACGCGACAAACCATCGGTCGTCCACTGCATCAAATCGACCTCTTCACGACGACTACGCTGATAACGATTCAGCACACGCCTATCACCGCAATCACGATGCACACCGCGCTCTGCTAAGCAAGTCATCAATGCCTGCACATCCCCAAAACCTAAATTCATGCCATGCCCAGCCAAAGGATGCACCACATGCGCAGCATCACCCACCAAAGCAAGCCGATCAGAAACCATCTGCGGCGAGCGCATCAAGCGCAAAGGAAATGCCCGCACACTAGACGACGGCAAAGGAGATAAGCGTCCCAACTTCTCATCGCTCAATTCAAACAAACGCGCCGCCAGTTGCTCCGCGCTCTGCGCCATCAATTCTTTAGCCAATGTATCAGGTGCGGACCACACTAATGACACACGGTTTCCCGACAAAGGCAGCAAAGCGATCACCCCCTGCGCCCCTACAAACCACTGATACGCAACACCACGATGCGGACGTTCGCAACTAAAATTACAGACCACACCTTGCTGATCATATGAACGATAATCCAGCGCAAGTTCACACTGCGCACGCACCCAAGAAAAGGCACCATCCGCGCCAACCACCAGCTCAGCACAAATTTCCTCGCCTCGCGCGCACCGCACCCGCACACCATCCGCCTTGAACTCCAGTGCCTGCGCCACTCCCGGCACACGCACCACGTTTTGCGCAAACTGCAAGGCCGCATCCAAAGCCCATCTTAAATTTTGCTCTTCAACGATCCAAGCAAGTTCATTCACCTGCGCGGAATAAGCATCAAATTGCAGCACTGCTGCATCTTTAGGCACTTCCCTAGTCTGTAAATCAAATTCCGTGACATGCATCGCACTCACCGAGTTGATGCGCGAGGCGTCCATCGCAGACCAAACTTTCACGCCATCAAGCAAAGCCCGCGCACAGTGATTCAATGCAAACACACGCGCATCCCAATCGTCCTCGCTCACACGACGCTGCCCCGCTGCCGGCCCCACTGTTTGCCCCACTTTTGGCCCCTCCGACTGCCCAAGCAAAGCAACTCGCAAACCCAGTTGCGCCAAGCCCAAGGCCGCCGCCTTGCCTACAGCGCCATCGCCAATAATACAAACTTGAAAGGAATTGTCGCCTGCGGCCATGAGTGAACCAAAGTCCAAAAGAAAAACAAAAAAGCTCAACAAAGTCGATCACTAATCGAATCGAATTCATCGAAAATAAAAAACATTTTCAAGATTATACGTGAAGATGTAGAAAGTAACAGAGGCTAAAACCAAGCCCAAAAAGCGTCCCACGCGAGCGACGTGAGCGGTCAAAGTGAAGGCCGAGAAGCACAACCACTCAAGGGCACAAAAAGCATCACAAACTCAAAATTCGGCCGAGCTAACTTGTGTAATAGCGTGCACAAAGGCTCAAAAAAAGCACCCCAAAATCACATCAAATACACAAGCAATTTTCAAGACTAAGGACAGCAAAAACGAAAAGCATTTGCAATTATGCGCCCCATCATCTATAATTCTCCGTCTTGGCCTGGTAGCTCAGTCGGTAGAGCAGAGGATTGAAAATCCTTGTGTCGGTGGTTCGATTCCGCCCCGGGCCACCAAGAAATACGTATTAAAAAATAAGGGCTTACAGCGATGTAAGCCCTTATTTTTTGGTCGATTAACGCTACAATTATGTTCTATCCAGCCAAGCAGAGGAAATATTGCTTGCAAACTCCTCGTGTTTTGGGCTCGAACGCGCATGCCGAATAAATCTGCGCTTCCCCTAGTCGTCCGAGTCGAATTGCAAAACCATTTCGTAGTCCTGCCCACCGTAAAAAATTCCGATAATCGATACTTGAGCCGCTTCCACCTCGAAGGCGATCACAGCGCGTTTCTTATAGTTGGTAATGCGCAGGCCAGGACGCACATCGTCACGGCGCGTACCGCGAAGTGGGAAATATTGCAAATTTCGCAATAGGCAACAATCGAACTGGTATAGCGTTCAGCAGTTTCTGGCGATGCCGCCGCTGCGATATAGCGATAGAGGGAAAGCAGTTGCTCCTGCGCTTCAGGCGTAAAAATGATGTTGTACTGCGTCACGCTTTTGTTTTGGCCTTCTTGTGCTCAGCCGCAAGTGTCGCCCGCAACTGATCAACCGTGACTGCACGTGCCGGGTTTGCCTTCAGCGTGTCGTATGCGGGCCCCACTTCCTGCATGAGCCAATTATCCACAGCTCGGTCACGTGCCATTAGGGCGCGCAAGCCATCGCGGATGACTTCGCTCTCGGTGGCATACTCGCCTGCCGCGACTTTAGTCTTGATGATGTCCGCCATCTCATTGGGCAGAGTGATACTAAATTGCTGAGTTGTTCGCATGATGAACCCCTGATTGATCCGACAGGATTAAATCCTACTCCGGCAAACAACTATACGTCAAGTTGGCTGTGTTGGATATCATCAAATGGGTCGTCGAATCTGACTTGAAAATCCTTGTGTCGGTGGTTCGATTCCGCCCCGGGTCACCAAGAAACTTGAATTAAAATAATAAGATGCCGCCATAGGATGGCTTCACAGTGGCATGTAGGCGCGTTTAGGTACTTCAACCGCACCCGAATAGTTGAGCAAACATGTTTTGGGTGTGCTGTTGACGTGAGTGCTAAAAATATTTAGCGCAATGATGTACGCTTCACTCAAAAAAATCATTTTTGAATTCGTATGCGCTGATGAATTCTAGATGTGTGCAAAATTCGTAAAATATAAACGCATTTTGATGCTTCATCAACGGTGATATATGCCTTGTAGGGCAATCGCTCAAGAATAAATTCTCGCGCATCATTGATAAGCGTACTTTCTATACTCCGGTACGGCATATTTTTGAGCGATGATACTTGTGTTTCGATTCGATTTTGTATTATCCCCCCCTAACGCAAAACCACCTTCTTCTACATCATGAAGAATGATTTCTACAAGATCGTTTTCTGCATCTGGCTCATAAATCACTGCATACATAGGTAACGCCTATGTACGTGCGAGCCGTTGGCGGACTTTTTCCATTACGCCTTGATGGACTTCCTCCATAGGTCGCCCTTTGGAACCTTGGGATTTTAATTTTTGCATAGCTTCACCTACTTGTGCTTTTACCCATTCTTGATGCCCTTCTTCTGGCGCTGCAAATAAATCGGCAATATAGGTTCCCTGCAAATCTTCGAGCGATATAAATGCACCGACAGGGCGGTTATTTTTTGTGATGAATACGGGTTCCCGTAGCATCGTATCCATCAGCTCACCGAAATGCGTTTTAGCTTCTTTTGCTGTCATGATTTGCATATCTACCTCAAACTAATTAAACCGAAATTTTTCATTAGGCGCACCTGCGGTGCTATTTGTGCGTTGACGGCGCATTTTCGGCCATATTTGCCACCAGACGCTTCATCTTGCCTGAATTTGCAAAATTATCAATATTGCGCAATTAAATTGTCATCACGAAGGATGAGCTGCATAAGTTTAGGGTGAATAAAGATCTTCTCCTTCCCAACCTGCACCTCGCGTAACACACCAATGGATACCAATTCTTTCAAATAGCGCGAAGCTGCCTGCCGCTGCGCAACTTGCTTGTCGACTAGATTCCCGATGCGGCAATACGGCTGTTCAAAGATAACATCCACCAGCTCACGGCTATATATTTTTGGTAGTTGTGCTTTCACATACGTGGCAGTCATTTCAGACAGGTTGCGAATCGCGGCAATTTTAGCTGTGGTCCATTGCGCAGTTTCTTCCACCGCTTGCAGCATATACAGAATCCATGGCTCCCAGGCTTGCTCACTTGTGACACTCAGCAGCAATCGATAGTAGTCTGCCTTATTGGCGATGATGTGGCGGCTCAAGTACAGAATGGGCAAGGTCAACAACTCTTGCTGGATGAGGAATAAAATATTAATCACACGACCTGTACGCCCATTGCCATCGGCAAATGGATGTATCGCTTCAAACTGATAGTGGCCGACGGCCATACGAATGAGCGGATCAATTTCTGTTTCGTTATGCAAAAAGCGCTCCCAATTGGCGAGCAGTTCGCGCAGATGTGCTTCGCCTTCTGGCGGCGTATAAATCACTTCGCCGGTGCGATGATTAGCCAACTGTGTGCCGGGGATACATCGAACGCCCATGTCCGCCGCTTTGAGAGTACGGCAAATTTCGACGGCCGTTGCTGTACATAATGGGCGTACTTGTAATGATTTAAAACCGCTATATAAAGCAGTGCGGTAACGTAAGGCTTCCTTTGTAGGGCCATCGGCTTGATTCTCGCCACCCTGTGCATATTGAAACAACATGTCAGTAGTGGTGACGATGTTTTCAATCTCAGAACTATCTTTGGCTTCCAGCAACGGGATGGTGTTGATCAACATCGTTTGATTGGGAATCAGCTCGGCTGCTTGCTTCAGTTCTGCTAAGGCTGCACGCGCAGTGATGCACCGCTTAAGCACAGCCCTAGTTTCCAACTCGACCATTGGAGGTAGCTGAGGTAATTCGTTGTATGGGCGATCTGCTCGCCAATCGAGCCGTGTGCTTGTCATGTTATCGAAACTCAATAAATGAGACAGATCTGGATCATATGTCGTTGTCAGCGACACGTCAACATAACGTGTCGCCATTTTCGAATAGTATCGACATGAAAATGAATGTAATCAATCACCAATTGATAGTCGCCGGAAAAAAACTCATGCCAAAACCACTCATTAAGACCTAATCCACAAGACACTTAAACCCACGCAGGGAGGGCAGAATGTGAGTCCAAAGGCGAAAGAAATGGATTTTCGGAGAGAAAACCATCTACGCGTTCCAACTCAGACGGGGAAGCCTGGTCCATATTGATGTCAGGCTGCGATTACCAAGAATAAGCCTCCGCAACTTCAATTTGAGTCAAGGATTTATATACGATCTTAAATTTCATGAGCGGCGATGAGCGCCCAGCAAATTTGTTTTGAGCTATTGAAAAGATACGCCTTACTCAGAAGGATTTGAACGGTGAAAGGCAAGCCTAGCAGGTAGCTCAAGCGCCTGCGCTTCCGAAATTAGAGGGGAAAAGGCTTCATTCTCTGCGCTACTAATCAACGCCTCACCTAACAAGCGTTTCACAGCAACATTTAACTCTGTCAATTCCTTAATTAATTGAGTCTTCATACGAATAAGGTAGCACAAATTTTAGCGTTCTAGCTTTCAACGGAAATTCTCAGTTACTTACCCGTTTTACCCTGTTTGATATCGTAAAACCCGCATTAGAACTAGGTTTTGACATGTTTAGCTCGCTAAAACGCTAGGTAGTCGGCAGACTGACTTCAGGATACACTTCCAGCGTCTTGGCAATCTTCACAAACGCTTTATCAAACGTCTTAAAGCCTGTCTCTTTCGCACTCATTGCCAAATGCAAGGCATCGCCAAAATCCATTCCGCCATCATACCAATGCAAGGCATAAGCTAAAACGTCTAAATTTTGAGGCTTGAAATTTTCTAAGCCACACAGCAAGCGAATAGATTTTGCTATCTCTGCGCGCTCACAATCACAAGATTCAAGAACCCAAACAAGCTCTAAAAATACGGTGATTGGTGCAGTACATGGCTCACTTCCATGTAACAATTTTTCAGCGATATCCGCTTGAGTTGGCGAGTCGTTTAGCAAGTAAGGAGCGAGAATATTGGTATCGAGTGTAATCATAAATCATCAGCCTTTACTGGCATCATCCTGTGCCTTCAGGCGCATTTTGATACGCGCCTTGATCGCGTCATCGTCAGGCAGACCTCTACCTCGCTTTGCCAAAATTCCCCGCACTTCACTACCGGTTGCCTTTGGAAATAAGGTTTTCGGCACCAGACTGATGCCTGCCCCGGTCACACTAATCACAAACTCGGTGCCCGGTGGCAAATGCAAATCATCGCGCATCGCTTTAGGAATGACGATTTGCCCTTTACTGGATAATTTCACGGTTTCCATGATTTGCCTTTCTTGCGGTAAGTCTCATCGTCTTACTGCATGTCACTCTTGCCTACAAATTTCATAGTTTTTGAATTTAAAAATGGTTCCACAATTCCACTAAACTCAACATGGGTAAAGGCTCTCAAGCCATCATCAAAATATGTTTTATTGAACTGATTTTGATTAAGTGATTGTTTTATATAGGATATGGGGAGGCTTAAAAATCCTTGTGTCGTCACTTCAATTCAGCTATAGATTTCTATTTAGCCATTCATTTTCTCATCAATCTATCGTACAGTAAGGCAACAAAATCTCTGTTGGTATCAACAAACATGTGAACGAAAATTTCCGCCTCTTTTATCTGATAGATGACTCTTGTTTGTCCTACTAGGCGTTGACGATAATGCACAAGACCAATCGCTACAATTTCTTCGGGGGCAGAACCAGCAAGCGGCATATCGGCGATCTGCCGATTGACAATAATCGCTGCGAGAACCCGATTTGGTCTTTCGTTTTTGGACGTAAAGGGTGCATTTTTAGCGACAACCCGGCCGAGTCTCACGCCCTCACAATAGTTACGCCTACAAAGCACTGGACCTAAGCTGAAATTAAGCTGGGGGTCGATCCGTCTGTCACCCCCTGCTTCAAGCCAGTCATCATTGGCTCATTATTCTGACGCGCTCTAGTCCCCCCATTTTCAAATCAACTCAATATTCTGCAAATTAAGATAGCTACTTTCACGGATGATGGAGACGAAATCTTGCAGATAGGTTTTATCGCTGAGTTCCGGTAAGGAGGCTGCGTACAAGCTTCCAATGAGGCCTTTCTTCGTAATTTTTTTGGCCAGTACGTAGTCACGGTTAAGGTAATTTTGCGCTGCCCAAATCGGGAGTGTGGCGATGCCGCGTTTGCTGGCGACTAATTGCAGCATGGCGACTGTCAATTCGGTCGTGCGTCGGCCGGCGCTTTCGATACCCTTTGGTCGTAAAACTTGACGCACTACATCGAGCATGTCGTCCGGTACGGGGTAGGTGATCAAAGTGTCGGTCGCAAAATCTTCTGCGCGTAAAAATACACGCTTGACCAGTGCATGATCTTTGGCGATCAAGCCGACAATTTCAAAGCGAAACAGTGGGTGGTAGGCGACAGCTTCACCTGTGTCAACTTCTGAGACGATAGCGACATCGGCTCTGTGCTCGTAAAGTAAGCCTATTGGGTCGGCATGAAAGCCCGACACAATATCCAAATCAACTTCCGGCCAACGTCCGCGAAACACATCCATTGCGGGCATCAACCAATCAAAACAGGTATGGCATTCGACCGCAATCCGCAATTGTCCGGCCACGCCTTGCGCAATACGGGCCAGATCACGCTCGGCATCGGCCACCGAAGGCAGCACCACACGGGCTAATTGCAATAGACGTTCGCCCGCAGGCGTGAAGGAAATCGGCTGGGATTTACGTTCAAATAGGATCGCCGCGTGATGCTCTTCCAAGAGTTTGATTTGATGCGACAACGCCGATTGGGTCACGTTCAACAATGTGGCGGCGCGTGATAAATTGCCCGCGTCATTGAGCGCCAATAAAGTCTTCAAGTGTCTGAGTTCCAAAATAGAAGTATTAGAAATTTTCATGATCATCCATCAAATTTATCGTTTGAATCATAGTTCAATTTCTTCGATGATAGCAAATATTCGACCATTTCTAGGAATAAGACATGAACAAAGCACATATTTTAGGATTCCCGCGCATCGGTGCCCAGCGCGAACTAAAGTTTGCCCAAGAGGCATTTTGGCGCAAGGAAATCGATGCCGAACAACTCTCGCAAGTAGGCAGCGACCTTCGGCAACAGCACTGGCATTGGCAAGGTGAAGCGGGTTTAGATTACGTCACAGTCGGTGATTTCGCGTGGTACGATCAGGTGCTCAATACGCTGGCTTTGTTCGGTGCGCTACCGACACGTTTTGGTTTCGATTCATCAGACTTAAGTTTGAATGATTACTTCAGCGCCGCACGCGGTAGTCAACAACAAGTGGCGATGTCGATGACCAAATGGTTCGATACCAACTACCATTATCTGGTCCCAGAATGGACGCCGGACATCGCATTTAACGGGGGTTGCGACTGGCTTTTTGATGAGGTGGCGCAAGCTCAAAAGCTGGGTCACAATTGTAAAGTCGTCCTTCTAGGCCCGCTCAGTTTGCTCTATCTAGGCAAACCCAAAGCAGGACTTTCGCACGCGCTTGATCTGCTGCACAAACTCATCCCTGCGTATCAACGCGTCTTACAGCGACTCAAAAGCATGGGCATAGAATGGGTGCAAATCGACGAACCTATCCTGACACTAGATTTACAGCAGGAATGGCTACGCGCCTTTCAGCCTTGCTACGATGCTTTGGCGCCGCATGCGCCGCAAATTTTGTTTGCAACGTATTTTGGCGCAGTCGATGAGCATGCCGCACTGCTGCATCGCTTGCCTATCGCCGGCGTGCATTTTGATCTGGTGCGAGCGCCGGACCAACTTACACCTTTGCTCAAAGACTGGCCGAATGCTCGCGTGCTTTCCGCCGGCATTATTGATGGGCGCAATATCTGGCGTAGCGATCTGTCTGCATTACGCGAAAAATGGCAGCCCTTCTTCCTAGAATTAAATAGTCGAAATATCCCTATTTGGCTAGCGCCTAGCTGCTCTCTTTTGCATGTCCCTGTCGATCTCGGTGCCGAAACCGCGCTCGATACAGAACTCTTTTCATGGCTTGCTTTTGCGCGGCAAAAACTCACTGAACTCCAGACCCTCAAACACGCCTTCGATGGAAAGCATGATGCCGTCCAAACGGAATTTGTAGCCGCCGATACCGCATTAAATGCACGCAAAAATTCAAAGCGTATTCATATCGCCTCAGTACAAAAACGTGTCGCCAATTTGACTAGCGCAGCACTCAGTGATCGCTCGCCTTTTGCGACGCGGCGTACCCAGCAAAAGAAACTCCCCTTATTTCCAACCACAACGATAGGCTCATTTCCGCAAACATCCGTCATTCGACAAGCACGCGCCGCTTACAAAAAAGGTGCGCTAAAACATCTCGATTATCTCGAAGCGATGCGATCTGAAATTCGTCACTGCATCGCTCAACAAGAAGAAATCGGGCTCGATGTATTAGTTCACGGCGAAGCCGAGCGCAACGATATGGTGGAATATTTTGGTGAGCAATTGAGCGGTTTCGCGTTCACCCAATACGGCTGGGTGCAAAGCTATGGTTCACGTTGTGTGAAACCGCCACTCATCTTTGGCGATGTAGCGCGACCCGAAGCGATGACGGTCGAGTGGAGCAGCTATGCCCAAAGTCTAAGCAAAAAACCCGTCAAAGGCATGCTGACCGGCCCCATCACCTTGCTGCAATGGTCCTTTGTGCGCGACGATCTAGCGCGCCACATCTGCATGCAACAACTCGCCCTTGCACTACGCGACGAAGTCATCGACTTAGAACGTGCTGGCATCAGCATCATACAAATTGATGAGCCCGCCTTCCGCGAAGGCTTACCGCTCAAACAAAAAGAGTGGCGTCAGTATCTAGATGCAGCGGTTTTGGCATTCAAAATTTGTTCATCCGGCGTGCGCGATGAAACGCAAATTCACACCCACATGTGCTACTCCGAGTTCAACGATATTTTGCCCTGGATTGCCGCGATGGATGCCGATGTCATCACGATAGAAACCTCGCGTTCAGACATGTGTTTATTGGAAGGA
This sequence comes from Oxalobacteraceae bacterium, assembly GCA_023259175.1. Taxonomy (GTDB): domain Bacteria; phylum Pseudomonadota; class Gammaproteobacteria; order Burkholderiales; family Burkholderiaceae_D; genus Undibacterium. Next base: position 13,337 of record JAHFQV010000024.1, read on the forward strand.
TTTAGTTCTAAAATTGAGCAAGGATTTTCTTACCCCAACGATATTGGCCCCGGTGTCTATGACATTCACTCACCGCGTATCGCGTCGATCACAGAAATGCTAGGCCTACTACAAAAAGCACGGGCAGTGATTGCGGACGAACGCCTTTGGGTCAATCCGGACTGTGGACTCAAAACAAGAGACTGGCCAGAAACCCGACAAGCACTCAAAAACATGGTAGCCGCCGCGCATATATTGCGTGCGCAGGTATTTGAAAAGGAAGATTGCGAACTGTCTTGTGAGTGTTAATAATTAACTGAGTAATCGACTGAGTAATCGACTGAGAGGCCGCTCTCATTAGGGAGCACCAAACGCGCCCTAATGAGAAGCAGGCTAAACTTCTAAGGCTTAAGGATACAAACCACGCACTTCACGCGCTTGGAGTACACGGGTGCAGCCGATGATGAATGCGGCCGTCCGTAAAGACACTTTCTTATCCTCAGTCACTTGCCAGACCGAGCTAAACGCTTCTTTCATAATACGGGTTAAGCGAT
>JAHFQV010000024.1:13969-32371 GCA_023259175.1 Oxalobacteraceae bacterium
CGCGCTTGGAGTACACGGGTGCAGCCGATGATGAATGCGGCCGTCCGTAAAGACACTTTCTTATCCTCAGTCACTTGCCAGACCGAGCTAAACGCTTCTTTCATAATACGGGTTAAGCGATTATTGATTTCGTCTTCGGTCCAGAAATAGCTAGAAAAATCCTGCACCCATTCGAAATACGATACGGTGACACCGCCTGCATTGGCAATGACGTCCGGCACGACGAGCACACCACGATCGCGCAAAATATCATCTGCCTCGGGCGTGGTTGGGCCATTCGCACCTTCTAAAATAATTTTGGCACGTATCAAGTTCGCGTTATCTTGTGTGATTTGCTGTTCCAATGCTGCTGGAATCATGATGTCGCAATCGACACTCCAAAATTCATTGTTTGGCAAAACCGCTTCGATGCCGCTAAAACCAGCCACGCTGCCATGCTGCGCAACGTGATCCAAAAGCTTGTTCACATCCAAACCATTCGAATGGAAAATCGTACCGCCGTGATCTTGTACTGCCACGATTTTTGAACCCGCTTCTGCAAACAAGCGCGCCGCAATTCCGCCTACATTACCAAAACCTTGCACCGCAATTTTTGCACCGGCAATGGTCACTGATTTTTTTGCAGCGGCTTCGCAACCGACCACAAACACACCGCGCCCCGTCGCTTCACGACGACCCAAGCTGCCACCTAGGGAGATAGGCTTACCTGTTACCACGCCAGTCGCGGTGCGGCCTTCGTTCATGGAATAGGTGTCCATCATCCACGCCATCGTCTGTTCATTGGTATTCACGTCTGGTGCAGGGATGTCTTTATCTGGGCCGATGATGATGCCGATTTCGGAAGTATAACGACGCGTCATACGCATCAATTCGCCGCGCGATAGGGTTTTAGGGTCAACCCGAATACCACCTTTAGCGCCACCATAAGGAACATTGACGGCGGAATTTTTAATCGTCATCCAAGCTGACAAGGCCATGACTTCAGACAAAGTCACGTCCTGATGAAAACGCACACCACCCTTGCCTGGACCACGCGAGGTATTGTGCTGCACGCGATAACCTTCAAAGTGCGCGATCGTACCGTCATCACGCTCGATAGGTACATCAACGATCAAAATACGCTTAGGACGTTTTAAAGTTTCAACCCAGCGCGACAAGTTGCCAAGGTAAGGCGTTACGCGGTCGATCTGTTCCAGATAGACATTCCAAGGGCCCGTCGCATGAGGGGTAAGATAGGACGGGATTTGGTGATTGCTAGACATGGTGTGTCTCTCTTCTTCAAAAATTGGGGTAAAGACTTGATTAAGGTTTTGCTGCCACTGATACCACTTCATCGTCGCTTCAAATCACTTTCCATTTTTCACCTATTGAAAAGGAATGAGGTCATTTGGCGATCGGGTGCCGCATCTTAAGACAAGTCGATCACGCCTCTCCAATGCTTTGTTTGCATGTAACTATGCGTAAAGCGCATAACCATGAAATTTACTTGATGATGCTCAAGTCTCGCGCTCAAGTTACCTTGCGCAGCCAGCGAAGATTTTGAAATTGGGAGGAGTGAAACGATGTCAGCACAAAAGCCGAAAAATTAGAAGCGCTTTGCGCGCATCAAGCGCATCAAGAGATCAGGTGGGCAATTTTGATGTGCCCGAGGACAAGTGCGCCCCCTTTTTTCAACGACATGGTCATCGCGAATCGTTGACAGAGCGGGCGCACCAATACTTCATAAGATCGACTAAGTGAATGCCAAGTCCTAAAAAGAAATCGACATAAAATACCAACGATCAAACACTCACAACAAGAAATTCTTTATATGTTTTCCATTCGCGTTCGGCCGTCGACAACACCGGAGTTTCATGGGTAATTTCCCCTGTTTCAACCATCGCATGGAGTTGGTCCAAGCTGACCGGGCCCTTAGGTAGCTTCTCTGCATCCAGATAGTGGAACTCGACAGTTTTGAGTTGTTTCACTTTTTCCTGCGCTGTTTCAACCAATAGCTTACCTTGCTCGACCGCCTTACCGCCAATTTCCCGCCCCATAGTCATCATCTTGTTACCTGCATTGCTCAGGAGGGCGTTTAAATGTTCTCCATCATCATTCGTTAGCGTCTTCATCATCTCCATGCTTTGTGGAGTTTCGCTTTCGAAATCCAAGTAAGGTGCGGGGTTAAAACCAATCAGTTTGGAGTAGAAGACATCCGGAATACTGGTGCGCTGAACGTTGTAGACTTTTGCGGTCGAATTGTAACGAACGCGCTGCGCTTCTAATTGATTTTCGATATTTTGAATACTTGCCATCAATTTGTTGTACTGCTCATTTGACTTCAAATCAGGAAAGCGTTGTGCAATGCCAGAAATAGAAGTTAATACAGCGCCGGATTGATGCTGTAATTGGGATAAATTTGACAGTGATAAATCATCAGACACCTTCAGCATGACCAGCTTTTCACTTTCTTGGTAACCTTTGACAGCGTCGATCAATTGATTAATCAGAGAGACCTGCTTTTTTGCGGTAACCCCGATATTTGAAAACGCCTCCTTAACGTTTTCTGACAAAGCACGCAAACGGTTATAACCCATGAAGGCAATGACGGCCACAACAATTGCCAAAACGAACGCCAACTCAATCACACCGACAATAAAATTAAAAATACTGGTCATAGTTACCCCTCAAAAAATTTAAGCGCTACTAGATGGACTCGATGGACTCGATGGACTCGATGGACTCGATGGACTCGATGGCGAATCAGCGAAATGAACTCTGCGTTTAGTCGAGAAGGGGCACTACTGTCCAGACCGCATGGCCTTTTCGATTTTCTGATCTGTATTAAATTGGCTCAAGGAAAACACTGCCCATAAAGCTGCCGGCAACCATCCCAACAAGGTCAATTGTAGGAGTAAGCAAATGACCCCCGCGAAGGGCCTTCCTATGGTGAAGAAACTCAACCACGGCAAAAAAATAGCTAACAGTAAGCGCATAAAGAACCTCAAAAAAAATAACGCTCACTAGGAAAATACACTGACAGGCAAGCGCAAGAATTAGAAAAAATTGACCAGTGAGGCAGGCTCTACCCAGTAGGTTTGAGCACTCAGTTGCCACCCAAAGTGCGAGCACCGCACCAAACAAATTCTAACGAAAAATCTCATTAAATTTATAAGATGCGCTCAATGTAACATCGCGTAAAATCCTTGTCCAATCTATCATGAACGCGACTCACGTCTGAGGGGAAATAAAGCAACACCACAATTGATGCCTACTTCTTCGCGACCTTCAATTTCTCCACCGCTTCGGCTTTTTGATTGAGGTAATCCCACAACTTAGCCACCACGGGCTTGCCCGGTTTTTGCTCGGATGGGCGTTCGCGGTAGAGGCGAATTTCCATATTCACTTCCCAACTGCCTTGACCATCGTCGGCGCGGGCGAGTTGCTTGGTTTTGAGTTCGCGCGTGACTGCTGATTCAGGTAGGAAAGCGATGCCACGACCTTCTAGTGCCATCATTTTCAAGCCTTCAGCCATATCGGTTTCGTAGCATTTATCGAGATGGAGTGTCTGCCGAGTTTGGTTCAGGATGAGATCAACCATGCGCCCCAAATAGGCGTTGTTGGCGTAGGCTAAAAAAGGCAAAGGGGCGGCGATGGTGCCTGGCAGACGAAAATCCGGCACCCCGGTTTTGTCGCAACGAGCATACGCGCGTAGCGCTTCGCTACCCATGCGTATCATGTCGTATTGCGCAGGATCGAGTAGGAGCGGCTGTTGCGGATGGTGGTAGCAAAGCATGAGATCGCAACCGCCTTCAACCAAACTCATCACTGCATCATGCACGTTCAACGCCAGCAGGCGACTATTGATGTCACCAAAATTCGCCTGTAATTGAGAAAGCCATTTCGGGACGAAAGTCAGCGACAGTGTGTGTGGCACGGCAAAGTCCACTGTGGTTTGTATCGAGGTTCTTTTTCCGCGCAACAGAGCGCGCGCATTGTTGATTTGCCCCAGCATGGCGATGGCTTGTTCGAAAAAAATTTCGCCCGCATGCGTGAGCCGCGTCGGGTAAGAGGTGCGATCAATTAAGTCAGCGCCCAACCACGCTTCCAAGGATTGAATGCGACGCGAAAACGCTGGCTGCGTAACGTGCCGCAATTCCGCGGAACGGCTAAAACTATTGGTTTCCGCCAGTGAGACGAAATCTTCTAACCACTTGGTTTCCATATTGATCGCACATTTAACTTTTAGTTAGGGCGCTTCATACTCAAAGCCCGCCCAGATTGTTCCAGCACCTATCGAGCAGAACACCTCAATGCGGTGAATCGAGATTCACCCCATTGACGTGCTGCTGCCTTTCCCACATTTGTGCGTAGGCTCCAGCCATTGCCAAGAGTTGTGTATGCGTGCCGCGTTCAATAATACGACCTTTGTCCATGACTAAGATCTGTTCTGCGTCGACGATCGTGGAGAGTCGATGCGCAATCACTAGGCTGGTTCTACTTTGCGCGATTTGTTTGAGTTGGGCTTGTATCATTTGTTCGGACTTAGAGTCGAGCGCGGAAGTCGCCTCATCAAATATCATGATGGCGGGATTTTTTAACAAGGTACGCGCAATCGCGACACGCTGTTTTTCACCGCCCGATAGTTTAAGTCCACGCTCCCCGACCATGGTCTCATAGCCATCAGGCAAGCTCACGACAAAATCATGAATATAAGCCGCTTGCGCCGCTGCAATGACTTCATCCTGACTCGCACCTGGTTTGCCATAGGCGATGTTGTAGCCTATCGTATCGTTGAACAAAACCGTATCTTGCGGAACGATACCGATAGCTTTCCGCAATGAAGCCTGCGTCACGTCCATCAATTTTTGCCCCGCGATTTCGATTGCACCCGATTGAACATCATAAAAACGAAACAGCAAACGCCCCAGTGTAGATTTGCCGGAGCCGCTATGTCCCACTACCGCCGTAGTGGTACCGGCGGCAATCGTAAAATCAACGTCAAATAAAATCTGACGCTTCTCTTCGTAACTAAAATTGATCATCCGAAACGATACTTCGGGCGAGCTTGAGCTCTCCAATTGTAAGGGCAAGGCACTACTAGGATCGGCGACTTCTTTATTTTGATCGAGGAGTGCAAACAAGCGCTCAATATCGGCGAGGCTTTGTTTGATTTCACGATACAGCACACCCAAAAAATTCAAGGGAATATACAGTTGTATCATGAAGGCGTTCACCAAAACTAAGTCGCCTAAAGTCATGGTTTGGTCAATCACGCCCTGCGCAGCACGCCATAAAATTAAAGTCACCGCGGTAGCGATAATCAAGGATTGCCCGGTGTTCAGCAGTGATAGTGTCGATTGAGATTTGACGGCGGCTTTTTCAAAACTCTTCAAACCTTGATCATAACGCGCGGCCTCGTAATCCTCATTGCCAAAATATTTCACAGTTTCATAGTTAAGCAGCGAGTCGATGGCTTTGGTACTGGCCTGAGAATCAAGCTCATTCATCTCGCGTCGAAAATGGGTGCGCCACTCCGTCACACTGATGGTAAAAACGATGTAAGAAGTCAATGCAAGGATGGTGATAATGGCGAACCAACGATCATACTGCACGAACAAATAGGTCAACACCAAACCGATTTCCAATAAGGTCGGCACGATGCTAAATAGGGCGAAAGAAACCAAGGATGAAACGGCTCGGGTACCGCGTTCGATATCCCGTGTCATCCCGCCGGTCTGGCGATTTAAATGAAAACGTAGCGAGAGCGAATGTAAATGCCGGAATACTTTGAGCGCGATGGTACGCACCGCTCTTTGCGTCACCTTAGCAAAAACAAATTCGCGCAACTCGGTAAACAGCGTCGTTGCCAAACGCAATACGCCATAGGTCAATAAGGCACTCAAGGGTAAGGCAAGTATTCGCCACGGCTGATTCGGTGAAGTACTGAGTTGATCGACCAAAGATTTGAGCACCAGCGGCACGCCCACGTTGGCGAGCTTTGCACCAACTAAAAAAAGCAGCGCTAGCAATACCCGCCATTTGTACGCCCAAAGATAGGGTAATAGCGTCTTGATGGTCAGCCAATCACCGCGAACACGTGTGGCATTGCTAGGTAAGGATGGGGAACTTGAATAACTGCGCATGAGGTCGATGAATTTACTATAGAATTTGAAAATTGGGTCGTTAAGATAGGACACCACAAGCAGTGCAGGCGCAGGTTTGATTCGCGCAGTTGTTTGCACTGCCGTTCGCGCTGCAGCCTCTTCAAACAAATTTGCCTATTGTACCCCTGTTCCGCATTCACCAAGGAAAAGCCATGAGTCAACCAGAGCCCGCTATTTTACCGAACAAAATGCCCACGCTACGTGTCATGCCCATGCCTTCCGATGCCAATATTCATGGCGACGTATTTGGCGGCTGGATTATGGCGCAAGTCGATATCGCAGGTGCTATTCCCGCAACCCGTCGCGCCAATGGCCGGGTTGCGACCATAGCGGTCAATTCATTCATGTTTAAGCAGCCCGTCTTCGTTGGCGATCTACTGTCTTTTTATGCAGAGGTGGTCAAGGTCGGCAATACCTCGGTCACCGTATCGGTCGAAGTGTTTTCGGAACGAAATCGCCTGCAAGCGAACACCGTCAAAGTTACCGAGGCGACTTTGACCTATGTGGCTACGGGCAGTGATCGCAAACCTAGACAAGTTCCCCCCTTGGAAACGCTCAAGTGAAATCAACAGGCAAGGTGTCCAAAAGAGTGCGGCGAACAGCAAATGCAACACTCTGGCAACACTCTGCCGTTTTCGGCTGCTTCGCCGTGCAAGCTATGCGACACTAGAGGATCTTCGACTCCGGTATGTCCAAGGCAATGCGGGCTCTTTTCCAATTGATACTGATATCCAGCACGATTTGGTTCTGCGCGACTTGCGACGCGCAGCAACTTAAATTGTATTGTGAGGACGATCGCCCACTACAGTTTTTTGATGCCAACGGCAGTCTGACAGGTCTCACAGTGGAAATCGTCTTAGAGATAGAAAAGCGACTGGGCTTGCATGACAAAATCATGGTCGTTCCTTGGGCGCGCGGTCTCGACAAACTCGATCATGATGCGAACACCGTGCTCTTTACCATGGCGCGCACCTCCGAACGTGAGTCGCTATATCAGTGGGTAGGCCCCATCGCAGAAGTCGAATACGGGCTGTATGCCAAAGCCGATTCGCCAATTCAAATTCGCAGCCTTGAAGAAGCCAAACAGGTCGAATCAATAGGCGTTTATCGTAACGACATCCGCGACCAAACCTTAAGCCGTTTAGGCTTTAAAAATCTCGACCGAGCCAGCAGCAATATTTCGAGTTTTAAGAAACTCATGATAGGGCGTGTCAGCCTCTATGCCGATTCAAAAATGGGCGTATCAGCCTTGGCGCGCGCTTCCGGTTTTCAGGTCGAGGATGTCAAACAAGTTTTCCCCTTATTTAAGAGCGGGCTGTATATTGCCATTTCAAAAAAAACCGACCCGCAACGGGCATTGCAATGGAATGCCGCCCTCAATCAAATGCGCAAGGATCAAACGCTACAACGGCTACAGAAAAAATTCCTTCCTTAAGCCGCGTGAAAGTGAGCGGTCACAGCGAGCCATCCTTGTCGCGCATTTCTGAGCAAACACAAAAACTTATGGTTTTTCGTCGCGCAGCATGCGGCGCAAGATTTTACCAACGGGGCTCTTAGGCAATTCCGTTCTAAATTCAATGTGTTTCGGTTTCTTGTATGCGGTGAACTCTTCCTTGCAGAAATTGAGCACATCTTCCTTAGTCAATTTCGGATCTTTCGGCACAATGAATAATTTCACTGCTTCACCGGAATGCTCATCCGGTACGCCGATACAAGCACATTCCATCACGCCAGGTAGACTCATCACCACCTCTTCAATTTCCGAAGGGTAGACATTAAAACCCGAGACTAAAATCATGTCCTTCTTACGATCAACAATCTTCACAAAGCCGCGCTCATCCATTACGCCCACATCACCGGATTTAAAAAAACCATCTGGCGTAAACGCTTTTGCTGTTTCGTCTGGACGCTGCCAATAACCGAGCATCACTTGCGGTCCACGAATCGCAATCTCACCTGCTTGTCCGAGTGGCACGGCTTGTCCATCGTCATCCAAAATTGCGATTTCAGTGGAAGGAATAGGAACCCCAATCGTGCCGGAAAATTCTTTTGCATCGGCATAGTTAGCCGTCGCCACGGGGGAAGTTTCAGACAAACCATAGCCTTCGGCAATCGTGCAACCGGTGGTCGCCAACCAACGATCTGCCACCGCTTTTTGCACCGCCATCCCGCCGCCTGTACACACCATATAACCGGAAAAATCGGTCTTTGCAAAATCGGGATTATTCAGTATCGCGTTGTAAAGCGTATTGACCGCAGGGAAGATATTGACCTTATATTTTTTCAGCTCTTTCACGAAAAGCGGAATGTCTTTTGGATTCGTAATCAGGATATTGAGCCCGCCCAAACGGGTACCGACCAAATTGCACACCGTCAGCGCAAAGATATGGTAAAGCGGCAGCGCACAGACAAACACCAACTGACCAGAAAACTGATCGCGCACCATTCTGGGTTTAAGCCAAGCATCATTTTGCAAAACATTGGCCACCACGTTTTTATGGCTTAAAGTTGCGCCTTTAGAGACCCCCGTGGTGCCGCCGGTGTACTGCAAAAATGCGACGTCATTGAGCTGCAAAGCAACTGGCTGAAAACTCATCTGCGCCGCTTGCGAAACGACCTGCTTAAAACGAACTGATCCCGGCAAAGAAAAAGCCGGTACCATTTTTTTTACGTGCCGCACCACAAAATTAACCAAGGCCCCTTTAAATCCACCCAAGAGTTCGCCGATAGAGGCGACCACAACATGTTTGATGGCGGTATGTGCAATCACTTTTTCTAAAGTAATCGCGAAATTTTCAAGAATAAAAATCGCCTCTGCACCGGAATCCTTCAATTGATGTTCCAATTCACGCGGGGTGTACAGGGGATTCACGTTCACCACCACATAACCCGCCCGCAGAATTGCGGCCAAAGCAATCGGATATTGCAAGACATTGGGCATCATCACCGCGACTCGCGCACCTTTTTGTAAACCGCGACTTTGCAACCACGCCGCAACTTTTTTGGAAAGCTGATCAACCTCGCCGTAGGTCATGAATTTGTCCATGCAGACATAGGCATTGCGATCCGCAAATTTAACAAAACTCTCTTCGAGTAATTGCACGATTGATTGGTATTGGTTGACATCAATCTCAGCAGGCACGCCTTCTGGGTAATTTTTCAGCCAAATTTTATCTACCATCATTTTTTTGTCTCCATGTTTTTTGCGATGATCGCCAAGCGAATATAGGCGAGTGGGTGTATTTTCCCTCATTCGTTACAATACACGAAACAATTTGCCCTGACCATCCGAGCTAGCGCGACTAAGTGTCTCATTTTTGTGAATCGAGGAAAGGCTCTACTACCGATGCGCATATCCTTAGCAAAGTCGCGTCATCACAACTAGCACAAAACAATTCACAATCCTTCACACTTTTCGCTGAACTGGAATCGCAAAGGAAGTTTAAAGACATGCGATACTTTCAACCGAACTTCCTCACCAGGCAAAGTTGAACCAAGCTTGCGCGATATTATCTCAAACGCAAGTGGAAATTTTGCCTAGCTCATCTTCTCCTAAAGCGAACACTCGCTTCTTTAATTTAGAAACGCTATGGACAGCCGTTTTTTAAAAAGTTTAATTTCGGTGATCGAATGCGGCTCGATTGCCGAAGCATCCCGTCGGGAGCACCTGACCGCCGCTGCAATCAGCCAAAGAATCAAATCCTTGGAAGCGGATTTCGGCTTTGAATTATTACACCGCGTTGGCCCGAGCATCACACCCACCGATGCTTGCAAAAACATCCTAGTCCACGCAAAACAAATCGTTGAAGACGTCGAACAGTTATCCTATCGCGTCCATCGTTCAAATTCTGCAAATTGCCTGAGGCTCGGTGTCGTTCCCTCACAAATAACCCCACGTTTCATCAAAAAATTAAGCGGTCTTATTCCGGAAAATCATGTCAGCCTTTTCCATGATATTTCACGAAATCTCTATAGCAAATTAATCGCTGGAGAAATCGATGCGGCCATACTTGAACAACCCGCATTTGAACTCCCGAAAACAATCCAAGCTTATGTACTGAGAACCGAATCCCTAGCCTTAATCACGTCTGAAAACACAAAAAATTTAAGTGTGAAAGAAATACTGGCGAGTCGCCCTTATATTGAATATTCACCGGACCCATTTATCACCAGTCGTCCGCGTCAATTCCTCTCCGACCATGGCCTATTTCTACAATCTATTTGCGAATCAAGTTCATTGCACGCAATCGAAATAATGGTGCGCGATGGTTTAGGCGTAAGCCTTGTGCCACATTGGCGTCACTTCTGCGATGAGGCCAATGATCTCCACCTAATCCCCATCGTTGAGTCGCAGTATTCACGTAACTTAGTGATGCTCAATTCCAAATTCAGTATCGCCCCGCAATCTTTACAAGCACTCATCAGCATCCTAAGTGAACACTAAAATATTTCGACATCGAGTCAAGCCCATCATCCCGCCTTAACACGCCTATCAAAAGTTTTTCTTTCTTAAATCATAAAAATAAATCGTTTTTTCAATTGATCCCAGCCACGCTAAGATGCGCCTCATCTGTTGGCGAGCATGGTTTAGGCAGCATTAATCGCCGCCAACAGTGTTCCAGAAAGCTCAATTCACTATTTAAAAAAAGGGAAATCAATGAAATTTTCAATCACAAAAGCAGGCCTCGCGTGTGGGCTCAGTTTCGCGATCGTCGCTGGTGCCTTGGCATCTCATATCGCCGGTAGCAATATCGCGGTTCCTATCGGTGGTGCGGTCACGATCTACCACTACAAAATGGGTACCAAAACCGTTAATTGTGACGGTTCGGTTGTCATCGTAGGCAATATCGGCATCGGCCCAGTCTACTCGATTACCTACGGCGCAGCCTGCCCACCACAAAATCCACCTAACTAAAAAATTTAGCCTATGCGCAGCAGCTACGCATAGGCTAATCACAAACAAGTCCTCTCAGCTGGTCGAGATTCCTCGACTATTCAACTCGTTCAACCTGCACCAAAAGATCGTAAAACGTCGGTCCACCACCCATATCAGTCAATGCCTGGCTGGTCACTTCGTTGGCATTTTTATGATCACTACTGAGCTTCTTCCACCAGATCGACAAACCCACCACCAAGCCGGATCGCGTCTTATCGGTCACGCGCGCTTTAGCAACAAAACTACCTCGGTCATTAAAAATACGCACACGATCACCGACTGCGATGCCACGTAGCTGGGCATCATCGGGATGTAAATCAAGATGCGGTTCGCCTTCGGTATCGCGCAAGCTTTTGACATTCACGAAAGTGGAATTGAGGAAATTGCGCGCGGGTGGCGAAATCATTGCAAGCGGATATTTTGTCGCTAAAACGGGATTACTCGCCACCGATTCGTAAGGCGGAATATAGGTCGGTAAGGGGTCTAAACCATCGTCCTTCATTTGCGCACTATAAAATTCACATTTTCCTGAGGGCGTCGTAAAACCGCCCCGCGCATGGACCGCATCGGGCATCTTCAATTTCGACCAACCCTGCGATTTTAATTGCGCCCAATCGGTATGACGACTACGTTCATGATCGTAGTTAAACGCTTGCGCAGCGATCATATCGTCACTCTCTTGAAAACAGGGTTCGGTCAAACCCATCGCCTGCGCCAGTAGTCGAAAAACTTCGGTATTTGGTTTCGATTCACCCAGCGGTGCAATCGCTGCATTATTGGCCATCATGTAGCGATGCCCATAAGCGCTGTGCGCATCGAGATGTTCCAACTGCGTAGTGGCCGGCAAAAGAATATCGGCATAGTCGGCAGTATCGGTCTGAAAATGTTCCAGCACCACGGCAAACAAATCTTCTCGCGCAAACCCTTGCGCGACGCTCTGTGATTGCGGTGCGATGGCAACCGGATTTGAGTTATACACAAAAATCGCTTCGACCTGCGGGCCGAACTCTTCCGAGCTCGTGCGCAATAAATTTTCGCCGATATTGCTCATGTTGATGGTGCGTTGAGGTAGCCCTGTGGGAAATAAATCCGGCCGTTCAAGCAAATCAGAATTTTTAACAAAGCTACCCGAAGAAGAGAGTAAAACCCCACCCGCTGCATGCCGCCAAGCACCCACCAAGGCGGGCAAGCAGCAAATATTACGTACTGCCATACCACCGCCATGCACACGCTGCAAACCGTAATTCATGCGTATCAAACTCGCTTCGCCACGCTGCGCACCTTCACCATAGTCGCGTGCCAAACCCTCCACCTCATCCACGCTAATACCGCAGACATCGGCAACGCGTTGTGGATGCCAAGCTTGCACCTGGGCTTTTAAAGCTTCAAACCCCAAGGTATATTCGGCGATGTAGTCATGATCTAGTAAATTATCCCGTATCAGAATATGCATCAAACCCAAGACCAGCGCCGCATCCGTTCCAGGCAAAAGTGCGATATGTTGATGACATTTTTCTGCGCTTAAAGAGCGATAGGGATCAATCGCAATAATTTTTGCGCCATGTCGTTTCGCTTCCTGTACGCGTGTCCAAAAATGCAGATTAGAAGCAATCGGGTTGCCACCCCAAATGATGATGAGCCGCGCATTTTGCGTTTGCTCGACATCGGTACCGATACGCGCACCCAAGGTATATTGATAACCGGTCGCGCCAGCCGTAGCACAGATTGTTTTATCCAAAAACGATGCGCCGATACGATGAAAAAAACGCGCCGACATGCTATCGCCCTGCACCAAACCCATGGTTCCTGCATAGTTATACGGCAAAATCGCCAAAGGATTTTTCGCGACGAGTGGTTTAAGGCGGCTCGCAATGGTCGCGATAGCTTCGTCCCAGCTAATCCGTTCAAATTTCCCTTCACCCTTATTGCCGACGCGCTTTTGCGGGTAAAGCAAACGATCAGGATGGTAAGTACGCTCGGTATAACGTGACACTTTGGTACATAAAACACCCGCAGTTGCAGGGTGATCGGGATCCCCCTTTACTTCGGTCGCAATGCCATCCTTAACCGTGACGTGCAAAGCACAAGTATCTGGACAATCGTGAGGACAAACAGCACGGACTAAACTGACATTCATGGGCTTACCTTGATAAGTTTCTAGCGCAGTCGCTATGATAATCCGCTTCCACCTTTTCTGCCACGTCGGAAGACAGGCCCTTGCGCACACGATTTTTTATCCAAACTACGAAACTTTTGAGTGAAAACCTGTATCCTAACGTCCTCAGAGCGTCTCACGTCGCAAGCACATAAACCACAAAACCATCACCAGACCACGACTATGAATCGCACCAAAGCCACGCTTATCTTCATCATCTTCGCTTGCATGGGCTTACTTAGCTATGCCTTGTACATGCAAATCGTCTTGGACATGCTGCCCTGCCCGCTCTGCGTGATGCAACGCTACGGCTTCACACTGATCGCTTTATGCTGCCTTTTCGCATTATTCTTCCCTAAGCAAGATAGACGGATTTTAAGCGTCGGCATTTTATCGGGGCTATTTGGCATCAGCGCGGCGGCCTACCATGTTTGGGTATTATCGCGTCCACCCAGCTCTTGCGGTGCCGATCCTCTATCTGCACCGATGAACGAACTATTCACGGCCAAGCTTTTGCCCACGCTGTATCAAGTCAATGGCCTATGCGAAACACCTTACGATCCCGTGCTCGGTTTATCGATACCCGCTTGGGCTGGATTGTGGATGATCGCGATGAGCTTGGCATTAATTGTACTGGTCTGGACCAAGAAAAAAGAGCGCGTATTTTTCGGCAAAATTCGTTCATGAAACCGGTTTTTCAAGCAGGCGACACGCTCGCAGAGTGCCTAAAAAATTCCACCTTACCCGCTTTAGAAGCCCGCATTCTAATTGCGCATATTACCCAGCTCACGCGAGTACAACTCATCACACAATCAGAATCGCATCTCAACACCGATCAGGCCGATACACTCAATACCATGATCGCGAAACGACTGGCCGGTGAGCCAATCGCATACTTAATCGGAGAGCGTGAATTTTACGGACTCAAATTCACGGTCACCCCCGCCGTGTTAATCCCCCGCCCCGAGACCGAACTTTTGGTCGAACTTGCGCTAACAAAAACCCCTGCGCATGCCCAGGTTCTCGATTTAGGAACCGGCTCTGGAGCCATCGCCATCGCCTTTGCATCACAACGTCAAGATTGCCAAGTGACCGCGCTGGACATGAGTGCTGCCGCTTTGACTATCGCCCGTTTAAACGCAGATCAACTCGGCATCGACACCGCTCGACTTAGCTTTATCGAAAGCGATTGGTATCAAAATATCGCTGAGAAAAAATATCACAGCATCCTCAGCAATCCACCCTATATCGAAAAAAATGATGCCCACCTACAGCAAGGCGATTTACGTTTTGAACCCTTACAAGCCTTAACTGATTTTGCCGATGGTTTATCAGCCTACCGTCAAATCATTTCCGGCGCAGGCAGCCATTTACATGAAGGGGGTTGGCTACTCATGGAACACGGCTATGATCAAGCAGAAGCTGTACAAGCGCTACTAAAAACCGCCGGTTTTAAAGAGATTCAAAGCTGGCCGGATTTGGCCGGCATTTTACGTGTTACTGGCGGTATCCTGAGGGAAGAAAAATGATCATCAGTACCGATCCAAGCCGACTCGACATCGCGATGATTCATCGCTTCCTCTCACAACACAGCACTTGGGCTTTGGGCATACCGCGCAGCACAGTTGAAACATCGATAGCGCATGCTTTGTGCTTTGGCGGCTATCAAGATGAAGGGCAAATTGCGTTTGCACGGGTCGTGAGCGACTACGCTACTTTTGCCTACCTGATGGATGTGTTTGTACTTCCCGAACACCGAGGTCAGGGACATAGTAAAGTCCTGATACAAGCCGTCATCGACCACCCGCAACTGCAAGGCTTACGCCGCTTTATGCTGGCCAGCTCCAATGCCCGTGGCCTCTACGCGGGTTTCGGATTCACCCCGCTTGCAAAGCCAGAAATCATCATGGAAATCAATCGCCCGAATCTATATCAAAAATGAGTAAGCGATGACTGGTATCCCCACTTCCTCCACTTGTCAAGACTGGCGCAATTGCGCAGACTCGGTATCATCCCTATTCAGCGGTAATTCAGCGGTAATTTAGCGCCAATTCAGCGCTAATTCATCAACATTCATAAAAACTTTTTTTATTTTCACTTATGCTAGCTTCTATCGAACAACGTCTTGCCCTTGAACTTGCTGCCAAACCGGTGCAGATTGCTGCTGCTGTTGGCTTGCTAGACGAAGGTGCGACTGTGCCTTTTATCTCACGTTATCGTAAAGAAGCCACAGGCGGTTTGGACGATACGCAATTACGCTTGCTGGAAGAACGCCTGCGCTACCTGCGTGAACTCGAAGATAGACGTGCCGCCATCATCGCGTCGATTACCGAGCAAAATAAAATGACGCCGGAATTACTCGATGCCGTCAGTCATGCGGAAGATAAAACACGTTTGGAAGATTTGTATTTACCCTACAAGCTCAAACGCCGAACCAAGGCGCAAATCGCCATCGAAGCGGGTTTATTGCCGCTTGCAGAAGCCTTATTGGCCGACTCTACGCTAGTACCAGAAACGCTGGCTGAGCGCTATTTGAAACCCGCTTTTTCAAGCAGCAATGGCGACAATCCGGGTGTCACCGATGTGAAAGCCGCGCTCGATGGTGCTCGCCAGATTTTGATGGAACGCTTTTCAGAAGACGCGACACTCTTGCAAAGCATACGTGAATATTTACGCGATCACGGTGTCGTCGAAACGGCTGTGGTCGCAGGTAAGGAAGATGCGGGTGCCAAGTTTAGCGATTATTTTGCTTACTCGGAAACCCTAGGCACCATTCCATCTCATCGTGCCTTAGCGATTTTCCGTGGCCGCCGTGAAGAATTTTTAAGCCTCACTTTACGCTTAGACAGCGAAGAAGAAAAACCCAAATGGGATGCACCGCT
The DNA here is from genome assembly GCA_023259175.1 of Oxalobacteraceae bacterium. GTDB lineage: Bacteria > Pseudomonadota > Gammaproteobacteria > Burkholderiales > Burkholderiaceae_D > Undibacterium. Next base: position 30,089 of record JAHFQV010000024.1, read on the forward strand.
CAATCCTTGCGAAGGCCGCATTGCAGCGCGCTTTCAGATCAGCAATCTCGGTCGCGCCGCTGATAAATGGTTGATCGATACCGTGCGCTGGGCATGGCGTGTCAAAGTTTTTATGCACCTCGACACCGAACTCATGAGCAATCTCAGAGAGCAAGCCGAAATCGAAGCCATCAATGTATTTGCGCGTAATCTCAAAGCGCTATTGCTCGCCGCGCCGGCCGGTCCGCGTGCAACGATGGGTCTCGACCCAGGCTTGCGTACTGGTGTTAAGGTCGCGGTAGTCGATGCCACGGGTAAAGTGCTTGAATACGCGACCATTTACCCGCACCAACCACGCAATGACTGGAACGGCGCGCTCCATGTGTTAGCGCAGCTCGCGGCCAAACATAAAGTCGCCTTAATTTCGATAGGAAATGGCACGGCTTCTCGCGAAACGGACAAACTAGCGCAGGATTTAATTAAGCTCAAACCCGAACTCAATATGAGCAAAATCGTGGTGTCCGAAGCCGGCGCTTCGGTCTATTCAGCGTCGGAATTTGCATCCAAAGAATTGCCCGATTTGGATGTCACGATACGCGGCGCGGTGTCGATAGCGCGTCGCTTGCAAGATCCATTGGCTGAGTTAGTCAAAATCGATCCAAAGTCTATCGGCGTTGGACAATATCAGCACGATGTCAGCCAATCACAACTCGCCCGAACGCTAGATGCAGTGGTGGAAGATTGCGTCAATGCGGTCGGGGTCGATGTCAATACCGCCTCTGCACCACTATTGGCTCGGGTTTCAGGTCTCTCCAACAGTGTGGCGCAGAGCATCGTCAATTATCGCGACGCGAAAGGCATGTTTAATTCGCGTGCAGCTTTGCGTGCAGTGCCGCGTCTAGGCGATAAAACCTTCGAACAAGCGGCTGGATTTTTACGCGTCATGAATGGTGATAATCCTCTCGATGCTTCAGCGGTGCATCCTGAATCCTATCCACTGGTCGAAAAAATTCTGGCGGATATTAAAAAAGACGTGAAGGCCGTCATAGGCGATAGCGCTATATTAAAATCACTGAGTCCAGCAAAATATGCTGACGAAAAATTTGGTGTGCCGACGATTAGCGACATCTTAAAAGAGCTGGAAAAACCAGGACGCGATCCACGTCCTGAATTTACCACTGCCACCTTCAAAGAGGGCGTCGAAGAAATCAAAGATTTACGCCCCGACATGATTTTAGAAGGCGTAATTACCAACGTCGCAGCCTTTGGCGCTTTCGTTGACATCGGCGTACATCAAGATGGCTTGGTCCACATTTCGGCGCTCGCCAACAGCTTCGTCAAAGACCCGCATAGTGTCGTCAAAGCAGGACAAGTGGTCAAGGTCAAAGTGCTGGAAGTAGATGAAAAACGCAAACGCATCGCGCTCACCATGCGCCTCACCGACAGCGCGCCACAAGCGGGAAGCCAGCCTGAACAGAGGGCAGATCGCAATGATGCCAAGCGTCTTAATCAGCACCGTTCGCAAACCCAAACCAGCGCACCTATCAATAATGCAATGGCCTCGGCCTTCGCCAAGTTGCGTTCGTAGAAAAATCGCCTATTGTGAATGAAGAGCTGGGCTCAACCCAGGGCTTCATTTACTCTTTGGAGGCGGCGAGGATGAAAACAAACTGGAAAACGAACTGGTTTGCGAGTGATCTACTTTCTGTTTTCTTATGCGCTTTTTTATTCGTGCAAGCTAGTTTCGCCGCCAGCGCACCGGATGTAGGCATCGCCAGCCATCAGGGCTTACTCAAAAGTGGTGGCTTTGAATATGGCTTGGATGGTCCTTGGGGACACGGCCAATATGGCGAGAATGGCATCTGGTGGAATAGCCGAAATTGTCGTTCCAGCGCCACAGTGGACACGGCAATTTTTCATGGCGGCCTGGCATCTTTGCACTTGCTCAATAGCTCCGCCCGCGCCCCGAATCTCTACGGAACCACGGTACAGGCGATACGTATCGAAGCCAATCGCCTTTATCGCATCAGTGTCTGGGCCAAAGCCGATCATCTCGCCTCCAATGGTGGCGTGAGTCTCATCGTCGACAAATCGTGGAATCTAAGGCCAATTGCCCTACCTGCTGGCAGCTATGACTGGCGCCGCTTCGAAGGCACATTTCAATTACCCAGCACCACGGCCGATATACGTATCCTGATGGAGGATCAAGGGCAAGTTTGGTTGGATGATATGGTGGTCGAAGCGATCGATGCCGTGAATTACGCGCCGTCTAACTCGGCACCAAACACAGCACAAAACACAGCA
>JAHFQV010000024.1:32471-39038 GCA_023259175.1 Oxalobacteraceae bacterium
AAACACAGCACAAAACACAGCATCATTACAAGTCGCACAAATGACCTATCAACCACGTCCGGCGCAGCGCGGGCAGGAAATCGACATTCAAATCAACTATGCCAATACCAGCAACGCCAGTGTCAGCGAACAATGGACGCTCACTTACATGGGCACTACCGTCATGCCGCCATTTACTCGCACTATCGAGCTGAGCAAAACCCCATTCTCTCATCATCTTGTCTTCACGATTCCGACCCAAGCCCAAACAGGAATGTACACACTACAACTGCATGCCAGCGCCTTAGGCTATCTAGCGACAGATGCGCAACTCAGTTTTGAAATCGGTTTTTAGTCAATTTTTGCCCTTTCTATTTGAACTAATAAGCAAAAAACGGAGGCTCAGATGTGCCATATGCCGCGAAAATTTCGGTCTCTGTATTGGCTTTTTTTAGCCTGCCTCTGCTGCAGCGCTTTGATATCCGTCTCCGCAAACGCCCAAATTTTAAGCGCAGAAGTCATCGCCGCCCTACGTGATTTAGCCAATAACAGCGCAACATCCCGGCAAAAAGCGCTGCTTTATGCGAACGGCGACGCAGTCAATCAAGCACGCCTGAACAACTGGATCAGCAAAGAAGAATACCAAGCCGCGCAACGCGAATTCGCTTTAAAAAATCAAGAAATCGCAGGTCAGTCCGCGGAAGAAGTTGGTGCAAAATTTCGCAGACAAACCCTAAGCTCAGACGAATTTAGTCCTGGCACCGATTCTGATTACATTACCGAAGTGCAGAGTGCCGACCAAGTCAATGCCATGAAAAGCTCTTACAATCGCCGGGTACGTGCCTATCTCGATAGCGAGAAAATTCCGCACGATGCTGGCACGCAATGGGAAAAGACACTCGATACTGATTTTATGGCCGACCCTCGCTATGTAGGTCGCGCCGAATTTGAAATGATCGCACGTTTAAACAACGCTGCTTACACAAGGCGTGGTGCTGCCGAATATGAACGCATCAGTCGCGCCCAAGATGGCACCATGGTCAAGGCCGAACAGGTACGCGCCTATGCCGAAGAGATGCAGGATTTCGTCCATCACAAACAGGCGCTATTGACGAAAATACGAAACTCGCCAGAACTTTTTCAGAGTGGGGCAGATCGCGGCAACATCGCTAAATTAATGGCGCAGGAACAAAAATACATAGAAAGGATAGAGGCCGCGACTGATTTAATACGCAAACAAAATGGACTCAAACCCATCGAACGCACCGTCATAGCCGATAGTTATTCTGTGGTGCGCGATGGCAATGGCAAGATCATCATGAAGATGAAGCACATCCAAGACCCGCAAGGCAATGTCCGATTTGCGGATCGCGGCGGTGCTGGCTCGGTCTCCAAACGCGGTTCTGTACGAGACCCGGGCAAAGCCACTTTGATTGACGAAGTCCCGATTGAAGTCGCGACCGCCGACGCGGTATCGCAAAATTCGCTTTCACGCGCGCTCACCGAGCTATCCGAGACCCATGCACAAGTGGCCGCAATCAATCCGCAATTTGCCGATTCCGCAAGCAGCGATATCGGGATCATGACAAAAAAAATGACTGCGTCGGAAAAGGGATTTCTAATTGAGAAAATTAGGCAGTGGCGCGGCAATGATTTTGCCGCCGATGTTGCCAAGGAAATGCGCAAACAAGCCCCGCCCAAATCGAATAATCAACAAATGGATAGAGCAATCTCCAACGCTGTCAAAGAGGCCAATGAGCTCGCGAAGTGGCCATCGAATACGCCGGGTCAAAATCCATTTATCGCAGCGGCAAAGAAATTGGACGAGGCTTTTAAAGTACGCCTTGGTATCAGCAATAACACCTCCACCATGAGCCTGACTCGGGTACAAGCGAATGATTTTATGGAGAATGCACTTCCAAAAATCAACTTTGCAATCGAAGGAATTTTTCTCGGTAAAGAAGCCTACGATGCCGGATCGACCATGGGCGAAATGATGTACCACCTCAACACAGCGCGCGATTTACGGGTGCCTGATGCGGTCGCACAACTGCATTTTGAAGCGGCACGCGATTTAGCTTATGGCATGGTCGAAAAAGGCACGGTAGGCGCAGGCATGGCCGGTTTGATGAAAGCATTTCCTACGCTTGGCATGGTGGTGGGAACCTATATGGTCAGCTATGAAGGCACGCGCTTTGTTCTTGAGAATCTCGACACCCATCATTACATCGATCGTGCCGCAGGGAGCGGCTTTGACGTTGCCTTTCGTGGCGCGGACAAATTATCGGATCTGGCTTCTGTTTTAAGCGGCGGAAAAACCAAAGAGCAACTCGATAAAATACAAGGTCAAAAACTATTTGATCACTACGAAGAAGCACTCCAAAACGGTACGATAGAACTCATGTACGGTGCCACCATGGACGAACTACACGATGCGGCGATGGCCGGTGACATTGGCCGCATACGTAGTGAAATTATTCAAGACGTGAAAGGAAAAAAACCACCGCCACCCAAGCCCATTGACCCCGGAATCAGCACTGGTGGCCCCTATAAAGTGGGGATTTACACGATGAGCTTTTTTTCAGCGCGCTGGGAAGGTTCTGTCATTGGCATGGTCGTCCCACCGGACGAATTTACCGCAGTCACGGCGCAAACATATACCGAAGAAAGTTTTAAGGCGCACTACCGTAATCTCAAAATTTTGCGTGAGGGCTTATCGAGCGAAGAAGCGCGGCGCTTCATTTTTCTCGCCTTATACGGCGCGGATGAACCCTATTATCATGGTGAATACGGGGTCGGAAAATATCTCTACCAATTCTCTGAAATCGTCGATGGAAAATCGGTCAGTTATGAGGTACCAGTCGTGGGCATGGTAAGGACACGTTTCAGCGCCCAATTTAAAAATTATCAGATTTTAAGCAAACCCGATTTGAGTTTTGATGAAGCCAAAAATTGGTACTGCCTACAAGTGAAAGTCTTAACGCCTGCTGAAAAGACAGACAAAAATTGCGGCAACTACCAATATGCTTTTCAAGGAAAAGTTTACCATGCCGAATGCATCATCACGACCTGTATTCTCTGGCACGATAACGCCATACTCGTCAAAGGCCTACCACTTACACCGCAACGAGCGGAGTGGATATTAAACCGCATGCCCGAACTACAAACCGCTTCGCTCGCACCTGCGCTCAACGAAGTGAACTTAAGCCCAACAACAAACACCCTAGAAAAACCAATGAGCCCGCCGCTCAATTCACGCAATGGCGACACTACACAAGGGCATCAGGACTATCCCAATAACGCGGGCAAGGCCACAAATGCCATCAATACAGCGGCGCACTTGGGCGATAACGGCGTTAACAATGGCATTAAGCGTCAGGAACAAAACCCCACAGCACAGGCAACGGGGCCGCTTGCGCCCCGCGTTTGGTCTGACCTCGCACAATCAATTCAGAGCGGGACCGGGATACGCACAGAAAGAAGAGCACCGAACCCTTTATCGAGAGGCGGAGAAGTGAGCAGTGGCATCGCGCCGGCAAGCCCACGCCCCCTCGCCGATGTGCCCGCTAGGCATGACAATCCGGCTTCTAGCACCGCTGCAGCGGCGCCGATTGCAATTTCCAGTTCATCGATCAACCCTCCGCCCACTTCAGGCAAACGTACTTCCAGCCTTGAACCGGGTATCAATCGCAATGGTTCCGATTTTTTTCAACAGGCTGGCGGCACTGCCGATGACTGCAGTTCGCTTTGCAGTCAAAATAGGCAATGCAAAGCTTGGACATGGGTCAAGCCCGGCGCGCAAACAATTGCCGGTTCAAATGCCGCGCATTGCTGGTTAAAAGATGGCATCCCGAATCGTACTTCAGACAGCAATTGTGTTTCAGGAGTGATCGAACAAAATACCCCGACTGCCAATCAAGAAGCGCCACCGCCCCCCACCCGTTTGATCTCACGAGCAAACTCAGCCAACGAGGAAGTTATACCCGACACCAGGAGTTTACAACGCACGCTAAGTCGCCCTAGCGCTACCGCAAGCGTACTCGAAGTGCGTCGTGAAACACCCACTCCGGTAGCGCCAACCAGTATCGATTTTAGTGGCAATTGGACCTGTACGATCAAGTCACCTGGTGGCGTATCCATGTTGGAAACATACATCACAAAACAAGCCAATGGCTATCGCATCAGCACCCTCACCAGCGGCAGCTTAGGTATGATAGACGCGAGCGAAATTCGCATTAGCGGCATGCATATTCACATCAGCCATGCGCTTGAACAAGGCACAATTACATTAGAGCTTGATAAACAGGCGAGGCACTTACAAGGACACTACATCGAAGTCTGGAAGGGCAATACCGGCGAACCCGATGGCAACTATCCTCTGGAATGCACGCTGCAATAAACTACGATGTCCGACTCTATACTGACTCGCATAGTTGATGCTTGCATCAACTATGCGAGCTAAGTCGAATAGAAATTTCCATGAAAACAGTGTGGCAGCCAATACGGCAAATGCGCCAGTGCAACCGGGCCTGCATTTAAATTCTGTGCGTCAAAAATGCTCGCAAAACTCTGCTGCTCGCGCACATCGAAACCAACACCCACCAGCCAACCATCGCCTTCAGTACGACTGGCACGTCGCGGCACAAACACATGTTCTTCGATAATTTTGTCGCTACCAAAATCAAATTGCATCGTTTTTCCACTATCGATGTCCAAGCGCATCACCCCATTGAACAAATTATTAAAAGTACGTCCTTGTGCGTAAGGATAAAAAACATAGCGATGACGCTGTCCGACAAAACGTGGATCAATACGTGGAAATTCAACACTATCATTGCGGGTACTCAGTTCAACCCGATTCTTGCTCAAGTCAATTTTCAAGAACGCTGGATTTGAAGGAGTAGAACTTACGTCTTCTCCACGCATCATTTTAGGCATGCGAGTGGTCAAGCCTTCGATGTCATTGCTCTTCACAAAATCAAGATAAATAGTCTGCCCACTCTCCCATGCGTTCCCGAAATGAAACAGCATCATTGCGGGCAATTCAAGCACGCGTCTTTGCGTAAAATCGGCTTTTTCGATCACCAATACCTTCACCGATTCCTGTGGTTTCCAGATAAAACCTTCCGCCATACTTTTGCCATTTTTCGCGAAATTAACATCGATAAAAATCGGGACTAAAAGAAAAATAATATGCCGCTGTGAAATCACAAAATCGTGTACCAAAGCCGAACTCGGCGCATCGAAAACAAGATGCTTTTTGAGCTGTCCATCTGGGCCAAAATGATACAGAATTATCTTACCCATCAGACTGCCGAAATTCCACATCGTACCGTCGCTTTCGACCTTGGGATGCGCCGAAAATGGCATGCCTTCGAGCTCTTCAGAAAATGCGACCCGGCTCTCAGTGTCCAAAGTGTTTGCCGACAAAGCATAGGGCGAGCCGCCTTCCCATAAAGCGAGCAAACGCCCTTGATGTAAAATCACATTGGTATTGGCGGTGTTAACCGTATCGGGTGAACGCAAGGGTATTTTCGCCTTAATGGCGCTACCAAAACTTGGCACCAAAAACTCATTCGCTTGTGATTCGGCGACAAATTTTGCCGTTTCGACGAAGCGGGCACGATGCGATACGCCCTGCTCGCCAAAATGCCAATGATGGACCATGCCGTCGCCATCAAACCAATGCTGATAACGTATTCCGCCTCGTTCAAATAATCCCGGTCCATTGCGATAAAAATCACCGCGCAAATCGGAGGGAAATTTCCCCTCTATCCAAGCGCGATCACAACGCAAATCTTGTCCCTGCAAACCACGCAATGGTGTCAGCACTGGATTCTTGTAAAGCAAAGGTGCAATTTGCTCAACGCTAGCTTTATCCTGCGCCAATACGCGCAAAGGAAGTGCGGCAGCACCCGCGGTCAAACCAAGTGCACTTAGAAAAAGGCGACGTTCCATGACGATACTCCCTAGTTGAGGCGCAGCGTGGTCGTTGTGAGTTTTCCCTCGACCTTGATTTTCGCATCGTCAAATGAAGGCGGACCAAAATTGCCTGCCGCGTCATTACTAAAGCCGTAAGGCTCTTTCGGTATCCCAATGGGATTGGTATCTAAAGCCCCGTTGCTATTGAGATCGTGATACGCCGAAATCGCATATTCACCCTCGGGCAGGTCGATGAATTTCAAGACAAGCTTGCCTTTATCGACCGTACTTTTTTGACCCACGACAGCTTTTTTTAACCACTGGTTTTTTTGATTAAACAAGGACACGAATACATCCCCCTTAATTTGCGAAATACCGGTCACTTGAACTTCTAAATCACCGGCGTTAGCGTAGCTCGCTAGGCCAAATAAACTCAATGCAATGGCTGAAACACGAATAGAAAACCGACTCATATCAACTCCCAGAAAAATAAAATGAAGGAGTTCGTATCCTAAGTAAATCAGAAAAGGCAGCGAAAAAAATGCGACGAAGCGTCAAATCTCGGCGCGAACGGTAGCTCGCGCGCTGTTGGCGCTAAAGCAGCTTTCACTTTCTATTATTTTTCACAACAAAACCCTCAGCCTTCGCTGACATGGATGTCTGTCG
>JAHFQV010000024.1:39048-44673 GCA_023259175.1 Oxalobacteraceae bacterium
TCACACTCTGTTCGTTCATTGCCAGCTGCGCCTTCATGTCTTCGCATTTTTTACGATGACAAACCCTATGTCTGCGCCAGCTAGCTCCTCTTGACCGTGCAATTGGTCACCCATTTTAGTGATGTCACTGACGTTCCAGGCAGTGGGAATAGCCGTGTGGACTAATACAGATGCGTCATCGACACCGATGTGCGCTTTGAGCCGGAAATACCATGGAGTGCATTCTTTCCGCTTCATTTCGTGGGCACACGCGCGCTCTTGGTTTTTAGTGGAACTCGGTGCAACAACGAAGTTAGCGTAGACCAAGGCGCCATTTCTTTTCGACAATCTTCGCAAAAAAATACCTCGCGACACGTTTGCTTCTTCTTGCGTATTCCGCATGAGAAAAACTTATTTGGCTCCGTACTTTCATATCGATCCTTCTTCTTGGGATTTGCTAATACTGAATGACCGCAATCTCTGAAAAAAGTCTACTGCCTATGGCTTAAATCTGCATACCTTTAGACTCTGGTTTACACCAACACGACGTTCACGCCTCGGTTGCGTAGTCCGTCAAGCACTGCGACATTGGCATCACGATCAGTAATTAACATATTAATTTGTTCAACTTTGGCGATCACTGACAAGCTACGACGCGATAATTTGGAAGCATCTGCGACCACCACAACCTGTCGCGCAATTTTAATCATTTGCATGTTTAACTGAGCCTCTAGCAAATGCGGTGTCATGATGCCTATTTCTGGATCCAAGCCATCGACACCAAGAAATAAGCGATCAGCTTGTAGATTATTCAATGCAATCTCTGCCTGGGGTCCGGATAGAGAATAGGAATTTAAGCGCAAAATTCCACCCAACATTATAAGCCGTACATGCGGCACATCCGCCAGTAACACAGCGACGTTAAGCGCATTGGTAATCACATTGACAGAGCTTAATTTGAGACCGCGAATCTGTTTTGCAATCTCTGCTGTAGTGGTACCTGAATCAAGAATGATAGTCTCGCCATCGCAGATTAATTTGGCTGCAGCGATCGCAATCCGCTTTTTTTCAGCATGATGATGATTTTTCTTCACACTGATAGGAAGATCATTGGCGTCACGTTGCACCAACGCGCCGCCATGCGTGCGAACTACTGCGCCGATGACGGCCAGCGCATTCAAATCGGTTCTGATAGTCACCAGCGAAGTCTTAAAATATGACGAAAGCTCCTCCACCGTTACCTGTTCACGGCTTTCAATTAATTTTACGATCTGCCGCCGTCGTTCCTCAAGCAGATGTCCTTGATCCAGCATTTTTTCCACAGCCTTTTTCTCACGAATTGTTTGGGATACAGTCGGCAAGGTCTCTGTTGTCGCAACCTGATTTTGATGATTGTCTGGATTCATATTTCTCGAAAAATTATACGCGGCAACTGCACTCTGTCCATGGCTTTCTCTGCTACATCAGACTAAGCATCCAATCCATATTGAAGAATAATCCGACTTGATCGTGCACATTATTTTAAAGCCCACAATTTTACCTTATTCATTACAGGCGAATAAATGACATTAATTTGAAAAACATTTTGTAGTGCAATCACAATATCTTCACACAACTCTCGCTCCAATTGGGATCGCTTCGAGTAATAAAAAAAGATTAAAAACCACAGTTATTTTGTTCGAACCAGCACTAACTTGTCCTAAATCTCTAGCATTAAAATAGTCCCTGACATAATAATCGCCCTTATGCAAACCTCTCAGTTCGATCACCCCCGACCAGTGTGCTGCATAAAAAGCATAAAAAAGCCGGCCATCCTTTTCAATGACATGTGTCTCAGGCTTATCAAAGCCAATGTCATACAAAGCACCTAGATACACGCCCTTTGGCAACATTTTTTCTTTATATAGCGTTATCCATTTTTTCCATACAACTTCTTTTTCGGGTGTCAGAAGAAAGCTATCTTTTGGTTTTGGATCAATGGGCCAGGTAAACTTGGTGGCGACCACGCCGCCGACACCGATCGTTGAAGCAAAATCACTTGCCTGATCGCTGAGTTCGACATGATCACCCGCATAGGCCGCTGAAGGCCCCATGAGCGCTTTGATGGTTTTGCCTTTATGCCGAACCTGCCACGAAGAAAGTGGATCGGCGGCTGGCGTTTGGTTCATATAAGGCATGTTATGAAACGCATAGGATGTGCCACACGGACAGATCTCTATGACAGCATGTGGGTTGATTTCCATGGCCGTGTCATAGATCGCTTTCCAGAATTCTTGCAGCTTTTCGACGGATTCCTCCGGACGTGCATGATTGTGCGCCGGATTAAAGCAAGGCGCGACGCCATTCAGATGTTGCCCATCAATTTTGAGGCCGGCAAAATTCCATTCACCGAGAATTTTTCGTACCAGTGCCTTGGTATAGTCAATCGTCTTATCATAGGCTGGGCAAAGGTAAAAACTATTCCACCAGGTGATGTTTTGTACCGCGCCATCCTTATCGAGCAATAGCATATCTGTATGATCGTGCAAGAGATCTGTACCCGGATCAACCGCCAAGGGCGCAATCCACAATCTGGCTTTCATTCCTGAGGCATTAATCGTGGTGACTAAGTGCTTCATATCAGCCTCGCCCTGCGGAAATTTTTTACGGTCAAGTTGCCAGTCACCTTCAGATGTTTGCCATCCATCGTCTAGCACTGCCCACTCCAGCCCTAGCTCTTTGGCTTTTTCCAAAGTCCCGGTCATTAGGGCGATGGTAAAGTTGCGTTCATAACCCCAGGCACACCAAATTGGCTCATACGATTCTTCTGGGATAAGTGCGGCACGCAAACCGCGCTTCGACATGAGCTTCCGATAGGTATTTAGCGTAGTAAAATAATCGCCCTTATGGATCGCCACAAAAGTCTCGAACGTGGTGACTTGTGCGCCGACTTGTAAGGCGATGCTTTGTTCATATTCGACAGCCAGCTGTACACCCTGGTGACTGGCGATGATAGGTAAAGCGACCAGCTTAGGTGTTACTTCAATATGCCCGACTGCCAAACCACAATCGGCCCGCCACACATCGACCACTGGCGTGCCACCACCATAATCAGAAGCATTCATGCCCATAAAATTGCGCTGACTAAAACCCGCTGTTACGGGTTGTACCCAATCGTGGCGATCTGGATGTGTAGCGCCTGAATAAGACCAGAAGTTGGGTGTTGTTTCCGAACGAAGTTTAAGGCGGTGCGCAGCATTGACCCAAGCCTCAAGGTGAATGAGCTTGTCACTGTTATTTTGGTAGGAAACCGAAATAACAGCAAACCCCGGATAACGATCATACAAATCAATCCGCAGATTTTTTTTCATTCCCTCCAGCGATTGCCCGGTAAAATTGTGTCGGATGCCATGACCATGCAACCCTGACAATGTGCCGGCTGATTGACCTCGAAGCTCAAAGTGTTTGATCAGCTTACCACCTTCCAAGCGAACATATTCACTAGCTGCAAAGTCACTCAACGGACAAATTTCACCGCCCAATTTTGAGAGCACTCTACAGCGCATTTGTCCGTCGACTTCGATTGCAATTGCGGTGTCTCCGATGCGAGCAACGGGCTGTCCTGAACCTGGGGCGGCATCTCGACTATACAAACCAGTACCCGCGGCCATACTGCTGCCGGCTAACCACTGCAGAAAACTGCGCCTGTCGATTTTATTTGCACCGGACATAAGAATCTTTCAACATTATTTTACTGATCGATATTAAGTGAAATAGATAGGACTTACGGAAAACAGATGCTGGCATTGTTGAGTTCGCCGTTTGCTAAACCGAGGTACTAAAGTACTGTCTTCGGCTTCTCACCCCTGCCTCAAGCCTTCTAGGGCAGGCCCTAGCCAGCGCAATTTTCGTAAGCTCCAAGTATTTTAGAAATCTAATTTCAATCTACTTTAGTTTGCATATCAAGCATCTGTAAAGCCGCTGCATCAAGGTGCTGGCTACACAATTTAGCGGCAAATAATGCTGCGCCAATCACCGGTGGAAAGCGTGGTGGGGTCAACACCAATCCCGCTGAGCGTTGCGTCAACGCACTCTGAAATGGTGCTAAAACCAGACTACCGTTACTAAACACCCCACCGGAATAGGAGACCGGCAGCAAGGTATCCTTCGCCACGCCAAGATTTGATCGAAGCGCATTCACAATCGCCGCTAACTCCTGTGCCGCACGAAAAAAAATATCTTGTGCTTGGAGATCACCCGCCTCCGCCGCATCGCGAACTAGTTTGGAAAACTGCGCAAATCTACTGCGATCAGTTTGCGCATACACAGCCGCGCAAAGGTCAAGGTCAGAAGACAAGTTTAGCCGTTCGCGCACGATAGCGTGCAATAGTCCTTTTCCAATGCGACCATCACTCATGCGAGAAAATAAATTGAGACCTTCCCGTGCGATCCAATATGCTGATCCTTCATCACTAAATAATTCCCCCCAACCACCACAGCGCGCAGATCGTCCTGCGTATTGACCATACGCAATTGAGCCGGTGCCGGCCACTACACTTATTCCATCAAAACAAGCCAATGATCCAGCCCAACTACAAACCATATCGTTTCCGCAGCGATAACGTTGATGGGGAAACACTGATCGCGGTATTTCATCGAATTGAGCTTGTAGCGCACTGTCTTCGCCATATGACGGCAGACCAAAAAATGCATACCTCACATCATCTTGCGACAGCCCCGCTAGCGCCAAGGTATCGAGCACGCCGCGCCTTATCATCTCCGCGACACCATCAAAGCCAACTTCAAGATAATAAGCGCTAGTTGTCTGATGACGTGCCAAGACATCCCCCTCGCTGCTGACCAAAGCAAATGCGGTCTTGGTACCGCCACCATCTACACCGAGAAACATAGACACCCTAGCCTTTCCAGTCATAAATTGTCACCCCTTGCACCACCCGGTTGACGGTTCCCGAAACGCTAGGCGTGTCAGATCGAATCCCAAGTCGAAGAGATTGCAACAACGCAAAAATTTGGGCAAAAACGGCGTACACCAACACAAGTTCAAGATCAGTTGCATCTGCCAAATGAGAGACGATAAAATTATCTTCATGCGCTGGTAAATTTACCGTATTTGCCGCCAATGCCAAGACACCGGCCGCTTTTCCATCGCGGCGTACCTCTCTTAGAAGATCGATATCATATTGACGAGTATAGGAATTATTTGACACGAGCACCACAACCAAAGTTTTTTCATTAATTAAGGTTTTTGGGCCGTGTCGAAATCCAAGTGGCGAGTCAAAACACCCTACAATTTGACCATCGGATAACTCCAATAACTTCAATGAGGCCTCTCGCGCCAAGCCAGCCAATTCATTGCTACCAAGATAGACTACTCGTTCAAATCCAGACTGGGCCAACACGTCGACCACCGATGGCGCTCTTTTCATTACATCTTCTCCTGCCGCCGAATATCTCCCATAATTACGCGGTTCAATTACGCCAAATACAGTTGCCCCCGACAACAGCATGGAAGAAAAGCTCGAGGTCATTGCAAAGGCACGATCATGTGTCTCCTCTGGTAACACAATCGATAAGGCATTATTCTGTGATTCATAGAGACGATGTAGTTCTCCATTTTTATTGCAGGTAAAGATGAGATGATGACAG
>JAHFQV010000112.1 GCA_023259175.1 Oxalobacteraceae bacterium
TCTGTTTATGTCGTCGAAAAACTCGCGCAACACTTCCAGCAAACAGAGCGGGTACTCATACGGCATCGCCAAACCCACCCCCAAACTCAAGCCAAAATCGCTTAGACGGCCACCACTTCCCGCATCTTTTTTGCGACAAACGACAAGCTCAGTACGACTAGGCATAGACACACCAGCACCGCCGGTATCATCATCGCGGATGCCAACAACTCGCCCTTCAAGACTTGATTCATCATCTGCGTTTGCGCCATCACCGGAACCCAGGCTAACCAGCTCGGCTCTTTACCTGGATTTAAAATAAAATACAGCGGCAAAAAAGACACTGTCAAACTCAGCAACTGATTGCGCACATTGGCCTCTTTAAAACTCTTGCAGGTCAAAGAAAGCGCCACTTGCAGCGAGGATAAGGCCATTGCCAAAGGAAGCAATATCATCAAAAATGCCAAGGCATCGTGCGAGCCAAATTGAAACTCGGCACGCAATGCATCATTGCCTATGATATTTTGCGCGGGAAAAAAACTCAGCACCGTCAGTATCACAATCAAAGCACTCACGGTGGCCACCGCTAGGGTTTTACCAATCGCCAATTGCAAGCCCGAGACCGGGTTCATCATCAAAGGTTCCAAGGAGCCTCGTTCACGCTCCCCCGCCGTACTATCAATCGCAGCAAACATGCCGCCCATCACAATGGCCATAATCAAGATCATGGGCAGCATGCCAGTGATGGTTACTTTGCGTTCCTGCGGACGACTGATATGACGTTCTTTAACCGTCACTTCTTGCAACATTTCAGGCGACACACCACGCATCATCAAATCCAAACTCGCCCGCTCCTGAATGAATCCATCCAATAATTTGTGCAGCGGATTGAGTCCCATTTCTGCTTGTCGATTCGAGGTATCGTAAGCGACCTCCAATTCGATTTTTTTCCGTTCTGCGAGTAAATTTTCAAAATGCGCAGGCACAATCAGCACAGGCTTAATCAACTCTTTGCTGCGTGATTTTTGTTCGTAGTCAGCTTCGGCCACCGTGATTTGATAGCCTTGACGCAGAATATAATTTTCCAAACTCGGCGCGTCTGCCATATTCACAGCCACGACAGTCCTATCCACCGCCTGCGATTCGACTTGCGACATCACCGTCGAAAACACAAACAACAAAGTAGGCACCAATAGTAAAGAGCTGAGCAATACCATCGTCAAGGTGCGACGATCCCGCATCGCATCAACAATTTCCTTCAGAAAAATCGCTCTAATTTTTTTCATGATGCGCTTCCCGTTTTTATTATTGCTGCTTGCGAATCAACGCCTGCATCCAAAAAAGCCAGCTTCACAAAAGCATCCTCAAAATCGCTTTGTCCCGCTTCTTGTTTAAGTTCATCGACTGTGCCGCGGGCGACCGTTTTACCATTGGCGACAATCACCACCGTGTCACACAAGCGCTCCACCTCCTGCATGATATGAGTCGAAAAGACGATGCATTTAGCACCTCCTTCACTGGAACGTAACCACCGCAAAAATTCGCGCAAAGAGCGTGTTGCGACCACATCTAAACCATTCGTGGGTTCGTCCAAAATAATATTTTTAGGGTCATGTATCAAAGCCCGCGCCAATGAAATTTTCATGCGCTCGCCTTGACTAAAACCGTCGGTACGCCGATCAAGTAAATTTTGAATGCCCAACCAGTGCGCCAATTGATCGCAACGCGCCTCAATTTTTTCAGGAGACATGCCATGCAAATGACCGTAATAAGAAATATTTTCACGCGAAGTTAACCGTGGATACAAACCACGCGCATCCGACAAAATCCCCAACAAGGCTTGCGTTTGCGTGCTGCCCTCTTGCACTTTGCGACCATCGATTTCGATAGAACCGCGATCCAATTTCAGCATAGAAGCGACCATACGCAAACTCGTCGTTTTACCCGCACCATTTGCGCCCAATAGCCCCAAAATCGCACCATCTTGCGCTACAAAACTCACACCGGAAACCGCATGCACCCATTCCTTTTTCGGCAAGCCTATCCCCCATTTTGCTTTGCCTAATTTAACGAAGGATTTATGTAAATCATCGACTAGTATCATTTGCCTGCTCCTTCATTTTTATCCATTCCATTTTTTGCAGGCATCCAAGCCAAAGGGCGCGGAATCTGTCTGACACAAGTCGCATCAACACCAATCGCGTCTTGATCGTCTTTCGCTCCTAAAAATCGAGTCATCACATCGCGCACGCAACCTTGAGCAAGCAAGCCGTGGCCTGCATTATCGATAGACAGATGGCGGGCTTTTGGGCCCAAAGCTTTCGCCACCAAATCGCCATTACGCGTCGGTGTGACGGGGTCGATACCACCACTTAACAATAGTACTGGCGACGCAGAAACAGGGATCGTAAAAAAACCATCGGGAATGTTGGCACGCGGCCATTGTGCGCAAACACGGTCATACAAATCACCCATTACGCTTTCAAATTCACTACGCTGATGCGGCGCTCGAGGGCGCGCATACGCTTCACCACAAAATACTGAAAAGTGCATACCCATCGTCAGCGCCCCTGCCCCGTTTTGACTAAAGGCACCACTCATCGTCATCAAGGCGGAAAAATTTCCTTTTTCCGCTTGCGTAATAGCGTAAGGTAAAGCCGCCGTTAGACTAGGTGAATACAAGCTTTTAAATATCAAAGAAATGATATCTTCACGACTCAACTGTGCGCTTATTTCGCGCCCCGTCAAGGGATGCAGAAAACTGACACGGCGCGGTGTATTCGCCAATAGACGCTGCCAACTCGCCGCCAAATCTGGATAAGCCAGCTTGCATGCAGGCTGACGCTCGCATTCATGGAAAATGCCTTCTAAGGCCGGCTCTGCGTCCGACGCCAACACATCTAAATCCGGTGGAACGACACCATCAATCACCAAGCGCCGTACCGAGTGCGGATACTGTCGCAGATACTCTAGACCCACCCGTGTGCCATAAGATGCACCCACTAAATTGATCGCCGAATAATTTTGCGCGACGCGTATCGCCTCAATATCTTGTACCGCAATTGAAGTGCTAAACATCTGCAAATCACCATATGGAAGTTTTTGCAAAGCCTTCATACATGCCTGCGCTTCGTGTACGGTTTGCGCATTATCCAGTACCCGATTACCCGATTCCAACGCTGGACAAGCTAAGGGTGCGCTCTTGCCCGTGCCACGCTGATCAATAAAAACCAAATCACGGCGACGATTCAGTTTCCCGAAAACAGCCGCCCCAAAACTGGCGACATTGATCGCACTTTGCCCAGGGCCGCCCGCCAACAAAAAAACCGCATCGTTTAGTTTATTACGATCTAAAGAGGGCATGACCACATAATGCACCGTAATTTTTTTCCCATCCGGCTTAGCCGGATCGAGCGGTCGTAAAATTTGACCGCATTGTAATTCCTGAGGAAAATCGGGATGACGGCAAGTCGTGGTTGGCATCACTGACGATGGCACTTGCGCCTGCACCGATGTCGTCCAGCCCATCGTCAACCCTATCGGCAAACCTAGGATCGCAAAGGCAAGTAGGCTTCTAAATTTATTCAATTTCAAGCTCCATGAGAAAACGTTCAAAAACGCATTGTACGCAAACTCAAAGTAAAAAATAAAGCAGATGATGAAATCAATCGAGGCGGGACGAAACTTGGTTTTGACGAGATGAATAGACGAGGAAACGCCAAATACGAAATTTCAATCTCAAGTATCAGAAAAATTCAAAAGTAGCGATTTAACCGATATTTTCCATTAGGGTTTGAGACGGTGACGAATGAATTTGCGAGACAGTCATGTAAGGTGAGCACGTCTTTTGCGCCCACGCGCTGCTTGCAAAATTTCTTATCCGTAAAATGCCTTCTTGCGGCAGCGGGCGTTTACGCGTGGGCACGGTGAGGCTGTGCCCACCCTACTTTCGTCTTTTAAATTTTAAGGGACTACTTATGGCCGACTTTCATTAGTACTCTCAGCTAGCCAATGCGACATGAAATGAGTAGAATGAAATGTCCCATAAAATCACCTCGGGCTTTCCTCGCAATTCATAAGATAGGAACGAATGAAGTCGAGACTTAGTCTTACCTGTGCCCGATCGTCCATAATTTTACGAGAAACGCTATGAGTCAAACCCCTTCAAACACCGTAAAGCCCAACGCATGGAATGGCACCTTAATGTTTGTCATATTGGCTGCGCTGTGTATTTCGGTTGTTTTCGGGCTTAGAGCATTTGCGAACATGTCGGCGGCAAACATTATTTCTATCGATTTGAAAGGATTTAGTACAGACACTAACGGCGTGCGTATAGTTAAGACATCGGACGGAAATCGTTTTCCGCTTACCTCTACGTTTATTGTCAAATACGGATATGACGGAAGCGCTGGCCCAGCTTTTATGGCAGGCCACACAAATGTTGCTGGAGACGCGATGGTCTTCGAGAGCGACGTGGCGATAACTATTGGCAAAGGCCAGCAGCAGCTTTTGCAAATTACAAAACCAAAACTTGGTCGCGGGGTACATACTAGCTCAATCACGATCTTACTCTACACATTTAATTCGGATCGTAAAACTAAAAATATCCTCGCGTCAAAGACGATCTCAACCGAAATTGAATGGCCATCAGAAAACTACGCTGACGAGTCAATAGATCCCAAAAAAGCGTTAGCGGCGGCCTTAAAAAATGGGATTGATACGACTCTCAATGGAGCCCGGCAAAACATTGACATTCATAATGATCTCGCGAAGGCGAGACAAATGATAGACATGGTTTTGCAGAGCGACCCAAATAATGCAAATGCCTATGTAGAACTCGCCAGAGTTGCGATCGCCGATGCGTCGAAGAAAGATGAAACCGCAAGATCCGCAGCTCTTGACGAAGCCTTTCGTCTAATTCAGATTGCACGAAAAAAGGAACCTGATAACGCAAGTGCTACAAACTTGCTTGGCTTTGTATACGGAGCACAAAATAAAACTCAAGAAGCGATTGCCGAATTAAGGAAAGTAGAACATTTGGTCGGTGAAGATCTGTCGATAATATTTAATTGGGGCTTTGCGCTGGAAAATGACAATCAAATTGCAGAAGCCATCAAGAAATATGAAGAAGGAATTGCGCTCGCGCCGTTAAAAAAAGAGTTCATCACCCATGCCAACAACAATGCCTTTAGACGCATTTTTGATCAGTTGCTTTCGATTTATATCCGTAAAAATGATATGAAGGCAATCGACTTTCTCTACAAAAGAAGAATCACTGTTTTAAACGAAGCTTGTGAGAGAACGCAGTACGCTGAGTTCAAATTGTACCGGCTAGGGGACTATGACGCTGCCATCGAACTTGGCACCAGAGCACAAGAACAAGACTGTCGCGCGGGTGCACGCCCGATTCTAGCAGCAGCTTACTTAACAAAGTGGGTGAAGGATCGCCATAAACTTAATGACGAAGATGCCGAAATCTTGATCAATAGAGGGCAGGCATACATCAGTAATACTCAGCAGACCATCGTAAGTTTGGCGCTTTCCCCGCGCACTCGTGAAACGATCTCTAGACTTAAAGAGATGGGAATTAAGATTGACTCTCTCGGGGCGGATGGAATGACCGCGCTCGCGGTAACCGCCTCAAAAGGCGAACTTATTGCTGCGCAGCTTCTTCTAGAGAATGGGGCAAATCCAAACGCCATTCTAAAAGACGATTGGACACCCCTAATGATCACCGTCGTTTCTGATGATCTTAAAGTTGCACGGCTATTGATCAAGTACAAGGCTGATAGAAGCAAGAAAAACAAACAAGGGCAAACGGCGGAATCATTAGCAATCGAAATCGGCAATCCAGAAATGCTCAAATTGTTGGGGCGTGAAGAAACCATCTAGCAAGAGAAAAACCATGTTTGCCTTTTATTTTTTGGGGAGCATTGGACAGGGTAATCGCATCAGAAGTCGTTAACTTTCAAAAAACTCTAGGACACCTACCCCAAAAACCCAACTCAAAAATCCGAGCCGAAGTCCGCGGTTCTTACCTCGCCTTCCGTGACCAATTCGCCCGATTTCACTGTAATGCCACCGTCATCCGACTCGATTCGATCTCTAATTGCCGCCATCGTTTTAGTTTACAAAGCCAGATCACGATCTCGCCCAATCATCGATTCGATCTTACTCAATTTCTTGCTCTATTTCGCTTAAATCACTAAGCAGTATTTTAGTGGCGTGAGACTGAATTTACGCAGTTTATTCAGCGCTTTTTCATGGCGGCGGCATAGGCCTTGAGTCTTTCGCTTTGTCCTACCCCATCTGTCAGACTAGATGTCGATTCTTAATCTTGAAGAGGATTCTTGATTTTTCGACGAAACGACTAGTCCGACACATGGGGCGGCGTAGATTGAAACCCGTCAACGCTAAAACACAGAAACACCGAGACACAGAGAAAAACAAAGCTGCTGAAATGCCCTTTCTGTATTCTCATTGCGTCCCCGTCTCTGTGTTGATTGGTTTTGCTTATCGCATTTTAAGCCGAAAAGTCACTTTCCTGACGACTTCACAATCCATACAAAATCCGCGCAATATTGTCATAGATGGGATACACCGCCGTGCTCGGTTGTAGCCAACCAATGACATCAAAATGATCGTAGCGATTGTAGTAGCCCAGATAATTCCAGACGCCGCGTATCGCGGTGCCGTCGTAGTTGCGCACGAGCTGAGCTTTGGGAAATTTCATACTCACCGTATTGACTACGCCATCATTCGCGAACCACGTATTATCGATCACGACTCGCGACAAACTACTCTGCGTATACGAGCCCATGCCTCTTTGTAAAATCGAGGGTACGATCCATTCGCCAGCGGTCGGCTTTAAGAAAAATATCATGTCGTTGCGGGCGTATTGATAGCTGCTGCTTTGCAAGGGAGCGATCAGGCGGTCGGTGTCGTTGCAGCAGAAACTTCCTTTCTCCGTGGCGACATTCGCGATCGACAAATAGACTACGTGGGCGGAGGTTTTGACCCACCCATTTAGCTCGCGTGCACCGTCTGGTCCGAGATCCCATTGCGCTGAATCGCGATTGCTCAGTTGCCAAAAGCGCGCACCTTTCACGCGGGTGAGAAAATCGCGAAACGATTCGGCGCTGCCTTGAGCCAAGCCAAATTGTTCGAGTTTGAAATTGTAGAGCGGATTAGCACTGCCGCCGAGTCCAGCTACCTCGACAATTTTTCCAGCCAACTCAGAAATCTTCGGCACATAGTCGATGATCACATCGCGCAAAGTCGTGCCATCGTGGGGGCTAGAAATGCTAGTAGCACTATTCACCCAGCCTATCTTTCCTCCCGTGTATAAGCTGCCGCCGCCCTCGTTGCCGTTAGGCGAGCCGCCTTCCAATAATTGGATCAAGGTGCGTATGGTTTGCCCACCCTGACTGTGCGAAACAAAATGCAAAGGATGGCTTGCATCCCATTCGGGATAGAGCGCGAGTGGATAGCGATTCGGATTATTATTCGGGTCGCTTGCCCAACATTTATTCGCCGGTTTTTGTATCGCTCCATAGGTAGCAAACTGCGCTGTATGTGCCGCGCCATAGTCGGCGCAACCGCCCTTGATTTGGTAGTACAGCTCGACTGCCCTATCCCAATTCGAGCTAACCGGACCGACCGCTGCCGACATCACTTTATGCGTGCCAGCGGTAACTTGCATATGCGCCTGAATGTCGTTAAAACCGCCCCAATACTTGAATCCCGTACCTGGCAATTCCGCCGGACCAAACCCCAAAAAACCATGCACCAACACGACAGGGTAATTGTTCCCCGCGCGTGCCAAACTTGTTGCGAACGCTGTGCTGACGATGAATAACATAGTCAGCAAAAATTTCCCTGCATACTTCATGGAAAACCCAAATGTGTTCATGATGTCTCCTCCTGGTTTTAGTGGTTTGCTTTGCTCTCGTGGTGATTTCAATGGATGCATTTAAGCATGACTACGCGCCGAGAAAATTAGAGTACTTATTCGCGGCAAGATTTCGATCAAGAAATAAACCACTTTAAAAACCCAGCGCACACCTATGGAAATTGAATTGAAATCCCGAAGTTACTCACTAGTTTTCCAGGGATAATAGAACGCATCACGTCGCGAACCTGCAACAGGCCAACACAGCACGCACAACGACGAGCGCCAGAAACCTCATCTGTCAGACTAGGTGTCGCTGCTTAATCTTGAAGAGGTTTTTTGATTTTTGGACGAGACAATTCGTCTGAGAGATGGGGCACTGGATTGGAACTAGCAATGGTAGCCAGAGAACTACCCAAATCAATTGGGCCTAGAACGATACTGAGATGCTTCTGGGTCGGCAAGCCGACAAGGCGAAATTGGAAGAATTATTTTCGCCCAATCCACATGGATGACTGGTGCGATTATTGCCCCCAATCGACGAAGCAAAAGGCACGAGGAAATTTCGCAAAAAATGTGATGGTGGATGCGGTAAAATTATCGCGGTGTGTGCGAGGATTTTGCATCACTACTTGACTTGCTTGGGCTAATGGGTAACACCGGCTTTGAAAATCGCAGGCTGTCTGCCCTACTCATTGCCCACTCATCCTCTTCCAAAGCCTGTCTGACAGTTCCTTATCGCTAAACTCAGGATGAGGTTCGACCTCAACAACGACAGCCTTACCATTTACTTCTTTCTTTTGAAATCCATAGCGCTCAGAGTATTCGATGACCGCCTGTTGGCCAGTGAACCACTTTGCGTTCGACCACCATTCTCCTGGTGGTTTGGGTATTCCCCTGTTCGCGTTATCCACCATCGCCTCAAAGGCTCGCCCGTACACCGCACGCGCCTTCTGAAAATTCTTGGGGACTCCAGACCCTTTGAAATGAGCATCCGCAGCTACCACCAACGCCAAAAGACCCATTCCTCCACTTCCTGTCGCTTTTTCAAGATAGGAAATGGTCGTTCTCAAATCTGTTTGGGCGCTCGCCAGCCAATAATTCGCATCATCGTAGTTCTTAGAAGCTGCGGATCGCAGCAGTTCTTCAGCCTTCGTCCTGTCCGCAGATTTGCCTCTATTCAGCAGATAAATAGCGACCGCAACCTCCGATAAAGGATCACCATCGCGTGCGCCCGCTTCACAGAGGGCGCTCATCTCTCGCCACTGTGCTTCCGTGTTCCAGTGATCTTTGCACTCGACATCACCAGCGAGAGCGGTATTCGAGAGCGTTAGTAACCACACCAAACCAGTTGTGGCAACACTTCGGTATTCACCCGTCTGTCTCATCATGTTCTGTTCCATTCGCTACAGGAAGGGAAGAAATTCGTCTTTGCCGCCCAAATGCAAAAATAAGAATCGGCGCTTATTGCGGCGGATAAAGCTTGTTAGACTAAACCGAAGCGAGTCGGTTGATTAATGGGATTGTATGCGAATCGCACACTTGATTGCTAGTAGATGAGTAAGGAAATGTTTTAGCTTGTGGTAGAGCTTGGGTGTTCGAGTGTTTGGGTGTTCGAGTGTTTGGGTGTTCGAGTGTTTGGGTGTTCGAGTGTTTGGGTGATCGATGATGTTTGCCTTTTTGTGCGAATTCGGTTTACCTGTGTTTTTGGGCTTGTGCGCGAATGGGTCAGCAATTATGGTATCAGTTCACTTAAGAAAATATTTTAAGTCATTGATTTATATGGAGTAGAATTTCATGTGTTCTTCGGCGCGATTTTCGGCAACCGCCGATTACTACGCTAACATTCCAACATCCCCACCCAAAAACCCAAAATCGTCAAAAACTACCCACCCTCCATCCTCACTGCCCGACTCACAGTCATATACTGCACCTTTAAATAATCCGCAATTTGTCCCATCGCATAAGCACCCGAACGGTAAGCTGCTGCCATCGCCGCGTTGCGATTTTCTGCTTGCTAAAATAGTGGAGATAAATAGGAAAATAAATGCCAGCACAGTCAAATTTGGCGCAATACCAAATTCGTACAACAAACAGGGCACTTGTTTTAGCGCAGTATCTCGAGAAACAGCTTACTCGCAAAAGCGATTTGCATAGCCTCCAAAAAACACACAAATAAACCCGGCTCGTCCAACAAACGGTTCAGATCGCGGCCGCTTCGCGTTGCGATCAATCCTTACTCGTTATCCCCGCATCACTCATAGTGAGTCCACATCCGCAGCACGCGAACAATACGCTCCTTCTTGAACACTTCGTAGACTATTCGATGCTGGATGTTGATGCGGCGTGAATACGCTCCGTCCAAGTCACCAACGAGCCTCTCGTAGGGCGGCGGATTCTGAAATGGATCCTGTGCCAGAACATCCAGCAGGGCTTGTGCCTTGTCTCTGAGCCCCGCAGCTGACAACTTCTTGGCATCCATGAGCGCGTGCTTGGCAAACACAAGTTGCCACTTCACCACTTCAGTTCTCTGGCGCTCTTCTGAAGTGGCTCGGCCATGCCCTTCTTAATGGATTCGCGCATACCGGGAATCGACAGAAGATACAAAGTTTCCTGAATCGCGTCCCAGTCCTCCATCGACACAAGAACGGCGCTGCTGCGCTTACCCGATATAACGATAGGCCTGTGCGACTCGTTTGTTTCATCGATCAAGCGGTACAGGTTTGCACGTGCCTCACTGGCTGTGACAGGAGCAGACATATAAACCTCCAAAAATTAATACCGTACGCTTATTCGTACGCAATGTCAAGCGCAGCACAAGTGGGAGATATCGCAAAGTTGAGAAGCGCATGTCATTTTCGAAGTCATGTTAAATCGAGTTTACCGCATGCCCTATAACGCTCGAAGTGTGTCTTCCACACTTTTAACATCGTCTTGTGGCAAAAGCACCTCTATATTTTTTTCTTCGCGCCAGAAGCCGACAATCCAAGTGAACGGCAACTCGTCTTCTTGCCCCATAACTCTCAAACATTTCAACACTTCATTTCGAAGTCCAATAACTTCACAGTCAGAGGTTCCTGGGTTGACCTTAATTTGAATCCCTAGTTCGTTCCACATTCCCGCAAAGTGATCTTCAATTTGAGCGACGAAGGGCAAATCAGCGACTTCACGAATACATGCAACCACTAAGTCTTCGCGTG
>JAHFQV010000113.1 GCA_023259175.1 Oxalobacteraceae bacterium
ACGATGCGTGATGCCTTGAAAAAAGGTGAGCTGTTTCCTTGTGATGTGCCAAAATCCGAAGGGCAAAGCTATCCAAAACGTAAGGCGGAAATTTTGAAGATGGTGCCGCCAGGGGGCTATTGGCGCGATTTGCCCGATACCATTCAGCGTGAATATATGATGAAGAGCTATTACCTAGGTGGCGGCAAAACTGGTATGGCGCGTCGTTTATCGTGGGATGAACCTAGCTTGACCTTGACTTGCGCACCAGCGCAAAAGCAGACCGAGCGTTGTCATCCAGACGAAACCCGGCCACTGACAGTACGTGAATACGCACGTATTCAGACCTTTCCGGATGATTGGCAATTTACCGGACCGACATCGGCGCAGTACAAACAAATTGGCAACGCCGTACCCGTCAATTTAGCGCATGCCATGGGGCGTGCTTTGGTGCGTCTATTGAATCAAATTGAAGATAAGGCTGATAAAAAGATGCGCTCAAAACAAAAAGCGTCAGTCACAAAAATTTTGGCGGAATCTGCCGTTTAGCATTTTTTTGTCTCACATTGACTGCGCTGAAATCAAAGTAAGCTAGTCACGGTAGGTTTTACCGAACACATCACGCAACATAGCAGCATGAGTCATGACTTTAGCGGATGCATTTTGCGGGTGGGATTGGAAGGCTTTGGTGCAATTGATTTTGCGGCTTTCATTCATGATGCGACCCAACATCATCACCGCAAAAAGTAGCTCACAAATTTCTCGCTTGATTTTTGTTTTTAAGCGGTTCATATTACGGGCGTGGGGGCTGCTTTTTCGTTTTTTCTGTTCTTGGTATGCGTTCTTATTTCAGCTCTGTGGTCACTTCTGTTTTCACCGTGATGAGCCTCTTCCCACTTCGTTTTTTGCTATGCATTTTACTTTTCTTTTCGCTCGAATTTAAAAGGAGTTTGCCATGGAAAATATCGCCAATGCGTCCACAAGCACTTCCCTCACAGCGCCTTCCGCTGGCGCGCATGCTGCAGCTGAACCCATGATGGAAATGAATATGACACCGATGATTGATGTCATGTTGGTCTTGATCATTATGTTCATCATGACTTTACCGCTGAGTCAAAATGCGGTCGTTTTGGGTATGAACTATGGCGAATGCGCCGGTGCTTGTCCTAAGCCCGAAATCGTTAATCTCGCTATTGATTTTGATGGTAGCTTGAGCTGGAATGGTGAGATTCTAAGTCGTACGCAGCTCGATGCTAAGCTCTCTGCAGTCGCTGCTATGCGGCCGCAGGCAGAGGTGCATTTGTCGGCCAATAAGCTCAGTGCTTACCGTGATGTTGCTGCGGTACTCGCTTCGGCGCAAAGCCGAGGTGTGCACACTTTAGGGATCGTGGGTATGGAGCAGTTTTTATAGGGCGTTCTGCGATCTCGCAGTGTAGTTTTGAACTCAGGTAGTGCCGCGTCGGGCTTTCGTTTTCGGCGCGGTGTTTTTTTAGGGAATTCAAAAAATGGTGCCTGTCCTGAAGAGAAAAATTATGCGTGCTATGATCACCCACGCTTTCGCGTTTGAATTTTTTTGCGCACTTTCACTTCAAGGAAAAATCACATGCCTCAATTAAAACTGACTTATTTTGATATGCACGGCGGTCGTGCTGAACCTGTGCGTTTGGCTTTGCACATCGGTGGGGTGTCGTTTGAAGATCATCGTTTCACCCATGGGCAATTTGCGGAGATTCGTAAGACCACGCCATTTGGTCAAGTGCCGGTATTAGAAGTCGATGGTGTGCAGGTCACGCAGACCGACTCCATGTTGCGCTATGCGGGTCGTTTGACGGGTCTGTATCCGGACGACACTTATCAAGCCTTGTTGTGCGACGAGGTGATGTTTGTGGTGGAAGAAGCGGGCATTAAAATGGGGCCGACGTTTCGCATGACGGGTGACGAGCAAAAAGAAGCGCGTCTGGCATTGGTTAATGGCTCTATCCCTGTGTATCTGCGTTGGTTGGCGCAACAGTTAGCGATGCACGGCGGCGCATTTTTTGCGGGTGGTAGTTTGTCGGTGGCCGATCTCAAAGTGTTTGTTGATATTCGCGGTTTGAATTCAGGGCGCTTTGATCATATTCCTAGCAATCTCGTTGAACAAGTAGCACCGAGCTTGAACGCACATATGGAACGTATCGCGCATTTGCCAGCGGTGCAGGCTTATTACGCGAAATTTTCTGCCAAATAATCGCGTTTTCGACGGCACTTAGAATTCACATTTTTTGCTGCTATATGGCTCATTTGCCTAACACACTTGAGCCATTTTTAATGCTTGTAATCCTCAATTAAGAACGTACTCTTAACAATCCTATGGTCGGCGAAATGGCTAGCCAAAAACCTGAGGCCGGCATCAAAACCACACCCACCACGGTTAGTAGCAAGCAGCCGATGCCGATACCGCGTGCAGCTGGAAAATGTTCGTTGCGTTCCAGTGCGTTGACGGCCATTCCAAACAAGGCCATGACTGCGCCAAATAACAGAAACCAAACTGCCGCTATCGTTGCATGATCGTGCACGGTGTCGTATACGCCGCGATGCACTACATCGAGCAGAATTTTTCCACAAAAAAAGCCGGCAGCAATCGTGTGCAGAGCGGCAATTCCCAGAAAAGAGCGGCCTATCCAAATTTTTCTCTTAGTCGTTGCTTTCATATTTTTCCTATAGAGTTGAAATGTAATTGAGTGAGTGAAGTTAGGTATCGTTGCAGGTCTTACGAAGTGGTCCAAGGGTTTTGCGTATTCACAGTCGCGCCGATTTTTTTGAGCATATGCATCAAACCTAAGTAGGCGCGATCGAAATACAGAATGTCGGTATCAAATGCCGTTCCTATTTTGACGAGGTGTTTTCGCTCATTCGCTTGCGGTGTTGGGTGCGCGGACTTATGACGAAAATCGAAGTGTGCTTGCACATAGGGTTCGAGTTGCCAATCGATGAAGATCGCCACGACTGGGATGAGTTGCTCTTCAAGTTCACCTAGGCTCATATCGGGATCGATCAAGCCTAGGGTGCGATAAGCCGCGTGTACCAATGCGTATTGTTCCGCGCTTGCGCCCAGCTTGAGCTTGAGCAATGCGTGCCAAGCCTGGGCCATTGCCGCGCAAAATTCTTTGGATAGGCTGCGGGTACAGCCAAAGTCGAGTATCCCTAATTGACCCTCGGCCATCATTAAAAAATTTCCCGGATGTGGGTCGGCATGGAGTCGCTGCAAATCACACACGCTATGCCAAAACCAATCAAAAAGGAGTTGCCCGTAATGATTACGATCTTCTTGAGGCGGTTCGGTCGCTAGCCATGCATCGAGATGCAGGCCCTCTAATTTTTGCATGGTCAGTATTCGCATACTGGAATGGCTGGTGATGGGGCGAGGGATGACGATTTGCGCTAGGCGAACCTGTTGGTAGAACCAGTTCAGCTGCTGCGCTTCATGCTGATAATCAAGCTCTTCTTTGAGTTTGTGTTCGACTTCGTGCAGCACTTTTGCGATCACCTCTTCGCTCGGCATCACGGTTGCACCTAGACTCAAGGTCTGCAATAAGCCGCGCAGCATGCGGATGTCGCTATGAATACAAGCCGCAATGCCGGGATACTGAATCTTGACGGCGACCTGGGTCCCATCGGCTAGCTGCGCACAGTGAACTTGTCCTAAACTGGCGGCGGCAAATGCATGGGCATCAAAATGGGCAAATAATTGTTCAGGTGTCTGGGTAAATTCATGTCGAAATACTTTGTGCACTAAAGCACGGTTCAGTGGCGTGACTTGATAGCAGCCTTTGGCCAATTCCCGCCTAACGCCTTCTGGCAAAAATCCCGCTTCCATACTCAGTAGCTGCGACAATTTGAGTGCCGTGCCGCGCAATTGATTCAAAGCGCGAAACAAAATCCTACCGAGTTCTGTTTCGTATTCTGTTTGTGCCGTCGCTTTTTCTGCTTCGGTGCGCGTCACTTGTCTGGCCTGATGCCCCAAACGCACAATACCGGCATGCGCCAAAGCCAAGCCACTGATGCTTGTGCGTGCTAGTTTTCCTGTGGGTGGGGCTTTGGTCACCATTCTCGTCACCACTACAATGTATGTCCAGCATGAAGGCCGCGTTTAGCCAGTTTTAAAAGCTCAAGCACGCCTGAACCTTTTTGCATAAAGCGCGACATTTGGCTACGCAATAAAAAGCCAAAAAGCTCGGTCAATTTATTAATCAATCCGCTGCGCAGCGCCAAGACCAAGATCGCTAAAGTTAGGTCGACTAATTGTGTAGTGTCAGAAAATTCCTCACTATCATCATTGAGCCAATAGATAATCACAGCGAATAAATAGTCTGCAAACAAACCGCTGATCAAGCCTTTAAATTCGCAAGGCGCGATTTCTGCATTCTGCTCCGCCTCTTCTAAAAAATGCAGTACCTGTTGCTTCAAGGCCTGTTGCCCCGGCATCTGATCTCGCATCATAAGTAAGGGTGATTTGCTGATCACCGTCTTGCTAATGGCGACGAATTCGCGGTCGGCCAACAAAAGCTCAAGAAAAGAATCAAGCAGAAGTTGCAAGCGCTCTTGCAAAGAAAACTGAGGCAAATCCGGCGTTTCCAAGGTCACTTGCAGGCTGATTTCTATGCTTAATTCATAGTAAGCCATCAGCAATTTCTCTTTGCTGGGAAAATATTTATAGATAGTCGCGTCACCGATGCCCGCCGCACGCGCAATCTGTTTCATGGTGCAGGCTTCGTACCCATGTTCGGTCATTAAATCCACCGCAATCCGAATAATATGACGACGATTTTGCGCTTGCTGAGGTTTGGATATCTTCATAATGAATACTCACTATCTTTAAAACTAAAAAATATTGAGTTCAATGTATATCAAATTCATTTAAAACGCAAACAAAAACCCTTTTCCTGGCGATTAAAACGCAAAACACCCTTGCTCATATTCATCAGCAAGGGTGTTTTTAGCGGCCGCTACACCAGCGTCGTGAGCGGACTTGAGGCGAAAAGCGCGGATGTATCCGGTCGTGCCTGTATCCGGTCGTGCCTATTGAAAAGATCGCTTCAGTTTTGCCAAACGAGGTAATCAATCCCATTTTGTATCTGGCCAATGATCTGCGCCTGATGTTCGACACTTTCAGAAAACGCGACGACCACTTCCGCCACTGACATTTTCCCGTAGCGCAGCTGATTGCTCCAATAATCAAAACCGCCTTGATCCGGAAGGCGATACAAAATATTTTGATAAAGCTCGGTGACCAATGCCGCGACGCTAGGATGACTGCCGTATAAATTTTGAAATTCGCTCGAATGCACGAAAGTTTCGGCGATCTCCGTTAAGCTTGCGCCGGCATCTAATTGATCGATCCAATACCCGAGACCCACTAAATCAGGCTTACGTCCTAATGCAGCATCGTATAAGCGATAGGCTTGACCGGCATTTCCATCAATATCGAGTGCGATGGCACCGTCACTAAAGACCAAGCGTTCGACTTGTGAAATCGTATCGACACCATCGTGACCGACATGATCCGTCAGGCTAAATTGACTGCGGCTACCTTGCATACTGTAGTCACTCACTTTGCCACCTAGTACCAAGGTGTCCAGCCCACTGCCACCAGAAATATAGTCATCGCCAGCACTAGAAAAAATTAAATCTCTGCCTGCGCCAGCGTAAATATTATCATTGCCATTGCTGCCGACGAGGTAGTCATGCCCGGTCGTTCCTTGAATTTCAAAACCCGGCAAAGCACCATTGCTGAGGCTTAAAACATAGTCACTGTTGGCGTAAGAGAGATTGCTGACTTTAACGAAAAATTCTCCATAGCTTGCGCCACCGTTGTAGTCAAAACTGATTGCACCGTCGCCAGAGAGATTCGCGATAGCAGTGTCGATATTTTTTAATGGAAGCCCGTTGCGATCAACGATCTCTATGATGATCCCCGCTTTTGAGGCATCCCATTGATGTTGCGCGCTGTAGTTATTGGTCGCGTCGGTCGAGACAAACAAAGTATAGTGGCCAGAGCCATTTAAATTGAGTTCAAACCAGTCTGTGGAATCGGCAGCAGAGACATGGCCGAAGGAGACGGTATTCAAATTAACTTGAAAATTCGAACTAGGAAAATTCGAATCGTAGCCTGTGGTACTTTCGTCGTAGTTGGAATAAGCGCCGATTAAATAGGACATGGTATGGTCTCGCAGTAAGGACAAGGAAAACTCGTTGAGCGCGGACACGCTCTGCTATCCTGAACGCCGCCACGAACAATTTAGATGACAGCGTTTTAAGCTTAGAATCAAAGCCAGCGCGACTTTGTAAAAGTAGCGGCCAATAATCCCACTGAGATCGTCACACGCTCTTTGCAAAGCATTGCAACGCGATTTGACACTCTCGAATTCAAGCACTACACTCGCCGCCATGTCCCATGCCGTTTCCCGTCTGCGTAGCGCCCGATTGGCGCGTAGCACTACCCAATTTCTTGCCCGTGGTGGTCCCCATGGGGAGCGCTGTGCGGGATGCCGCTTACTGCCCAGCTATTGCATTTGTGCTTTACGTCCGGTTTTAAAGTCGAATGCGGCGGTCTGCTTGCTGATGTCCGATACTGAGCCCCTAAAGCCCAGCAATACTGGATGGTTAATCGCCGATGTCGTGCCTGACACTTATGCTTTTGCTTGGGCGCGCACAGTCGTTGATCCTGCCTTGATCGCCTTAATCGCCGACCCAAAATGGCAAGCCTACGTAGTATTTCCAGGTGAATTTGTCGACCCTAAGCGCGTCGTGCATGAATTGCTTCCAATAGAACCAAGCAGCAAACGCCCCTTATTTATTTTGCTCGACGCCACTTGGTCGGAAGCGCGCAAAATTTTTAAGAAGAGTCCCTATCTCAATCATTTGCCGGTATTAAGTTTGCAGCCAGAACAAATTTCACGCTACCAGTTACGCAGATCGCGTCGTATCGACCATTTTTGCACCGCCGAAGTCGCCGCATTGTGCATGGAACTCGCACATGAAAACCTAGCCGCAGAAACCTTAGAAACCTATCTCGAGGTCTACAGCGAACATTATCTGCGCGCCAAGATGCAACAGAAAATAAACTTGGAAGACACTCTGCATCAACGCTTAGTTACACTCCGCCAGCAAATCGATACGCGAGGGTGAGCAGTTTGCAGTACCAAGCGCTTCGCAGGTTCAAAAATGTAGCTGCATAGTCGCGTCTCGCATGCGCGAAAAATCCACGATAATTCGGCACAAGTGTCGCTTTCTTCCCGCAAATAACGCGACACTCCTCTCAATTTAGCGCAAAATACCTTTAAGAAACATGGATCAAATCCTGCACCTGAAACCCCTTGCCATTTGATCATTCGCTCTGCAAACCACGAATTTAGGACTAACTGTGATCCTAGTGAATGCGCCGAAGTTTCGCCAGTTACTCAATCGACTCAAACTCTGGCAAAAATTTGCCGTGATGGGTCTATTGGGCATATTCCTGTTTGCACCGCCCCTCACGCTTTATGTCTTAGAGACCAACAAGAAAATAGATGCCTTAACGGGCGAGCTTGCTGGGATAGAACCTGGGCGTATCGCTCAACAATTACTACAAATGACCCAACAACATCGTGGCTTATCGGCCGCAGTACTCGGGGCGGGCGAATTAATTGCGAAACGAGAAGCGAAACAAGACGAAGTCGACCAACTCCTTGATCGTTTAGAAACGGCCATTGCAAAAGACGCTCGCCTACGCAATTTGCTCGGTACGGTGCGGGCGGATTGGACCCGTCTATCGCGCGGTGTTGGCGCGCGACTCTGGACACCGCGCGAAAGCTACAATATGCACACCGTCTTATGTCAACGCTTAACCGATGTGGTGCAAAGGATCGCCGATGAATCGGGATTGTCGCTCGATTCCGCGGCCGATCGCTATCACATGATACGCAGCGCATTTGTAGTATTACCCGAAGCGACCGAAGCTTTGGGCGAAAGTCGAGCTAAGGGCGCGAGCATCTTGGCAGTGCATGCCATTGACGAAGCCGATCGCGTGCTGATGTATGAACTCATGTCGCGCATCCTCAGTACTCAACAGGAATTAGACGAAGCGATGGGCAAAGCCTTAGATGCGAAACCCGATCTTAAAGCTGAACTTATACCGCTATTATCAACCGCCATGAGCAATGCGCAAACCGCCGAACATCTAGAGCGCAGAGAGATCGCATCGGCAACACGTATCGAATATCCCGTGGCCGACTATTTGGTGATACTCACCAGCACCATCGACAATCATTTTAAATTGCTCAACGTGGTAATGCCAGCAATCGAAAATGCGCTCCAACAAAACATCGCTGAAGAAAAATTAAGGCGCAACACCATGATCGGTTTAATCGGCTTACTCGCCACCCTTGCGGCGTTCACTAGTTGGCAGATCGCGATTTCCGTGCTAAATCCTATGCAAGAAACACTCAAAATAGCACAGGCGATTTCTGAAGGGCATTTCGACACACCGATCACGCTTGATCTGGGTCACGGTGAAGGTGCACACATGTTAGCTGCACTGAGTCAAATGCAAAAAGCGCTGCGTCAAGCGATGGCCTCAGAACTAGTCGCCCGCCAAGACTTTTTTCTAGGCCTACTCGAATCTGCGCCTGAGGCCATGATTATCGTCGATAGCAAGGGACAAATCAGTTTGGCGAATGATCAAACCTTAAAACTATTCGACTACAAAAGAGAAGAACTCATTGGGCAACCCATAGAAATTTTAGTACCCGCAGCATTTAAACAGCAACATCACGCACATCGACATAATTTTTTTAAACAGCCCCAAATGCGGCCTATGGCTGAACGAGGCCATCTACTGGCTTGCAAAAAAGGTGGGGGCGAATTTCCTGCCGAAATTAGCCTATCGCCGCTCATCACCGCCACAGGCTTAGTCGTCTCTTGCACGATTCGCGACATTAGCGAACGCAAACGCGCGCAACAGGAATTGCAAAACCATCGTGACCGCCTCGAAGAACTGGTCATCGAACGCACCGCCGAGCTGGAACGCAGCGTCGAAACTCTGCGCTCTGCACACAACGAACTGGTGCGCGCAGAACGCCTAGCTTCCTTAGGCGCATTGGTCGCGGGCATTTCGCATGACCTCAACACGCCGATCGGCAACGCCTATCTTGCGGCCAGCACGCTTCGCGACAATATCAACAATTTCAGCAAGCACGCCAACGCGGGTTCATTAAAGAAATCCGAATTCGAACACTTCCTCAGCGCCAGTAGCGACATGACTGGTCTCATCGTGCGCGCCATTGAACGCGCAACCGAATTGATCACCAGCTTTAAACAGGTAGCAGTAGACCAAACCTCGGAACGACGGCGTGAATTTAATCTCAAAAGCACGATGGAAGATGTGGTCGCCACGCTACGCCCGGGCTTTAAAAACCGTCCCTGGAAAATCCACGTTGACGTTGAGGCCAATCTCAATTGCGACAGCTATCCCGGCCCTTTAGACCAAATCGTAACCAATCTCATACTCAATGCCAGTATTCATGCATTTGAAGGAAGGGAGCGCGGCAATATCTGGCTCACTGGACGAGCCTATGATGCTGAACAAATCGAACTCATCGTGGCCGACGACGGCATAGGCATGAGCGCAAAAACCGTGGAACAGGCTTTCGACGCATTTTTCACTACGAAAGTGGGGCGTGGCGGCTCAGGATTAGGACTCTCGATTTGCAAAGGGATTGCCGCAGGTGTCATCGGCGGAAAATTAACGCTAGAATCTAGCCCTGGAAAAGGCTCTAGCTTTAAACTGATCTTTCCAAAGATCGCGCCCTAATCAACATTTCCCCTCGACACGCTCAAAAAAGTATGCCCACAACAGCCTCAGCTTTCGACGATCTCAATGCCCAAGGCCTGAACCTTCAGGCCGTCTTCAATATCGGTGATCTACCGCAAAACATCAAAGACACACTGCAAGCCTATCCGCACTACCGCCAACTCATACTGATAGGCCACGCCGGTCCGCTACTCTGGCAGAAAATCAATAAAGAAGGCATGGCAGACGAACACCCCATCGACAGCTTCAGCCAGAAACACGTCAGCGCTTGGCTAGCAACGCGGCATCCGCAAGCACGTTATCACTACCTCTATCCGGGTCCCACCAGCATCGGCCTGCAAAGTCTAGGCGCACTGGCGGGTTGGCATCACCCATCACCTTTCATGGTCGGCATCAATCAGACCTGGGGCAGTTGGTTCGCCTACCGTGCGCTAGTCTTAGCCGACACCGATTTACCCATCACGCTGACAACACAAAGCGCTTCCCCATGCACCAGCTGCGCCAGCCGCATTTGCGTCAAATCTTGTCCCGCAAACGCCATGCAAGAAGGCTTTAACCTCAACGCCTGCTTAAGCTACCGACGCCAAACCAATTCCCTATGCAAAGACCGCTGCATCGCTCGCAATAGCTGCCCAGTCGGCGAAGAGCACCGTTACAGCGAGGCGCAAATTAGCTATCACTATGGACGATCGATGACGATGATTGCGAAGATCGGTGATGAAAGAAAATAGAAGCGGAAATTAACAAAAATAGCTGCGAAATCGCGCATAGCCGTGCGGTCACGCGCATTGTCCCCTCACATCGTCAGACAACAATTCTAAGCACCTACACTCACTCCTTGAGCTACCAAGAAAAGACAAAATTCAACCGAGATTTTCCATTAGGATTTGTGATGATGACGGATGCACTTTTCGAGACAGTTTTGCTGCGAATGAGGCACCAATAGCGAGCTATTGGCAACGAAGAGCAACAAAAATGGCCGAAAATGCGCCGTCAACGCACAAATAGCACCGCAGGTGCGCCTAATGGAAAATCTCGGTTCAAGCAAGCTGGCACCCCTATTGCAATCGAACTTGCTCATCGCGGCAACTCTATTCAGCCTCGATCCTACTCACTTTAGCCCATATTTCGGTCGTTCCGCTCCTCGTC
>JAHFQV010000025.1 GCA_023259175.1 Oxalobacteraceae bacterium
AGACTTGGCTATCAAAATGCCTGGCATCTAGGCGGCGGCTTAGCCTTATGGCAGTTCAAATAAAAAAGCGCTACCACCATCATCTGCATGAGGCTGGTAGCGCAAAACACCACTACTGGAAAAATCGTCTTTTGTTCGCCAGTTTTTTCGGCGTTACTATGAGTGTCGACACGCCCATGTCGATCTCGAAAGCAAAAGTGAGCGAGGCGAGACGGCATCAGCCTTTTTTCTAAGCAAAGATGCATGGTCCGCATCGCACACTGGAGGTGTCATGGGAGTGAACTATCGACCGCCTAAGGGGTCGGTAGGTGTAATGGCCCGTGGCATGGTATTGATGTCGTCACCCGAAACGGTTTTTACATCATTTGATTTGCGTGGTTTTTTTTGCGGAATCATACTTCCAGTTGTATAGCGTTGTTCAACAGCCACCTTGGGTTCGTTACTATCAGCAACTTCAATGCTGCTACAGGCACTCAATAGTGAAGTTAAAAAGAGAGCGGCTAGGACACTAATTTGTTTTATTCTCATGATGTATTCTCTGTCGTAAGTAGGGTTAACAACTACAGGCAACAAAGAGCGCAAATCCCGCGCAAGTTGTTTTACACATGTAGTACGACAACTGTAGTATCAAGTGAGATGCTTGTCAATACGCTTAGGCAAAAAATTTACGAATTGGTGCTTTCACCCTAGAAAAGGCGGTCGGATGGATGTGAGTGTGCGGACATGTTCTTAGCACGCACACCAAACGGTGAAAAGATTTCAAATGGAAAATTCTAATCGATCAAACACTTAAAAAGGACTTTAGCGGTCAACTGCCGCTTCTCGGCTTATTTCCATTCACCTCGCAAAACCTGCACATAGTCGCGTAAGCTCTCGGGACTGACGGTATCTGGCGTTTGAGGTGTTCCTACCGCAAGCTCTAGCCGGGAGAATGGCCCGCGCTTAAATGAGCGATGAAAAGGGTTTGTAATATCGCGTGAGAGCAAACTACCCCATAGACCACGTAAAGCCATAGGAATGACGGGTACTGGAGAGCGTTCGAGGATTTTCATGATCCCGCCTTTAAATTCATTGATTTCACCGTCTCGGGTTAACCGCCCTTCTGGAAAAATACAGACCAAATCGCCTTCATGCAAAGCTTGCGCAATATCGACGAAAGCTTTTTCCATGAGCCAAGGATCCTCTTTTGCCGAGGCGATAGGAATTGCTTTCGCAGTCCTAAATATCCAAGAAAGGAAAGGAATCTTAAAAATACGATGATCCATGACAAAACGTATCGGGCGTGGACTCATCCCCATAATGACAATCGCATCCATGTAACTCACATGATTACACACTAAAACGGCAGCGCCTTCTTTGGGGATATTGCCGAGCTCAATACCGCGTACTCGATACACCGTGTGTATCAATAGCCAAGCAATAAAGCGCATTAAAAACTCGGGCACCACACTGAAAATGTATAAGGCGACGATGGCATTCATGATCGCGGTCGCCATAAAAATTTGCGGGATCGTAAATTTAAAATGCAGCATCACGACCCCGACCATCGTTGCGAGCACCATGAACAAAGCGTTCATGATATTCATGCCTGCAATGGTGCGTGATAAATGTTGTGGGTCGCTACGCGTTTGAATCAAAGCGAACAGCGGCACGATGTAGAGTCCACCAAAAATACCGATCATAAAAATATCAAACAAGATTTTATAGCTGCCGACTTGGTCGATAAAACCCATCGCCGCGACCTGGTTGAGGTTGGTGTACGTTAAGCTAGACAGATAGAGATCAAAGCCAAAAATCGACAAGCCAATGGCACCAAACGGCACCAATCCAATTTCAACTTTGTGGCCAGATAGGCGTTCACACAATAAGGAACCGGCCCCGATGCCGAAAGAAAAAACTGTTAGGAGCAAAACAAAAACACTATGATCGCCATGCAAATAAACTTTAGCGTATTGTGGAAACTGCGCCAATAAAATCGCACCGAAAAACCAAAACCAGGAGTTGGCCAACAGAGATAAGAAGACGGGCCGGTTTTTTTTGCTAAAACTGATATTGCGCACCGTCTCGCTAGCGGCATTCCAGTTAATCACCAGATCAGGGGCAGGCGCAGGCGAATACGGCACACGCAGCGTAAATAACCAGCCCAGCAAAGCGATTAAAATCGTGCCGACCGCAATGAGTTCCACGCCCCAAGGCTTGTGTACGACTAGCATTGCGCCTAGGATTTCACCCAATAAAATTCCAACAAAGGTCCCCA
Source organism: Oxalobacteraceae bacterium (assembly GCA_023259175.1). GTDB lineage: Bacteria > Pseudomonadota > Gammaproteobacteria > Burkholderiales > Burkholderiaceae_D > Undibacterium. Next base: position 2,258 of record JAHFQV010000025.1, read on the forward strand.
TTTCAATGACACCATTGCCACCCACCAGTTCATCTGAATTAAGGTGCTGCGGCAAATATGCATACTTAACAGGCCCGAACAAAGTTGAGTGAATCCCCATCCCAGCCACTGCTGCGACTAAGAGCCAGAGATGATGGCCTAACCAACCAATCGCAGCAACGCACATAATCGCAATTTCTAGCAATTTGACATAGCGGGCAACTCGCCCTTTTTCAAATTTATCCGCCAATTGACCCGAGGTCGCGGAAAACAAAACATAGGGCAAAATAAAAAGCCCAGGAATTAAATTATTGAGTAAGTCAATGTTGATGGTGGTCCACGACAGCGCGTCGTAAGTCAGTACGGTAAGTAGCGCGGTCTTAAATACATTGTCATTGAATGCGCCTAAAAATTGCGCCCAAAAAAATGGCGCAAAGCGACGTTCTTTTAATAGAGAAAATTGGCTATGCTGACTCATGGTTTAATTTTTTCCTTCCATTTCAATCATATGGATATTCATGCGCGAACGAATTAGTTTGCCGTCCTTCGTTCTTAGACAGTAGACTCGGCAACCAAACCTTTTTCAGTTAAGCGCAGCACGCGATCACAACGTTTCGCGAGTGCTGCATCATGGGTGACGATGACAAACGCAGTTTTCGAGGTCTTAGCCAATTCCAGCATCAAGGCAAAAATTTGATCAGCAATACCGCGGTCGAGGTTGCCCGTCGGTTCGTCAGCCAGAACACAGGCAGGATTTGTCACCAAAGCACGCGCCAAAGCGACCCGTTGTCTTTCACCGCCCGATAGCTCGCCCGGCACATGACTGATGCGATGTTCCATGCCGACCTTGGTCAGCATTTCGCGCGCCAAGCTCTGTGCTTCACTACGCTTCATACGACGAATCAGCAGCGGCATAGCGACATTGTCGAGCGCAGAAAATTCGGGTAGGAGATGATGAAATTGGTAAACGAAACCCAGGGATTGGTTACGTAAATCCCCTCTCGCCCGCTCGCCTAGATCAGCAAAATCCTTGCTCAGCAATTGAACCTCACCATTGGTTGGTGTATCGAGCCCACCCAAAAGATGTAGTAAGGTCGATTTACCGGAGCCTGAAGCGCCCACGATGGCAATGCGCTCGCCAGCGGAAATCGAAAAATTAATACTATGGAGGACACGCACTGCAGTCTCGCCAAGGCCAAAAGTTTTGGATAGATTTTTACAGCTTAAAACTCTTTGCATGGATTTTTCTTGAAAATTATTCATAACGTAAAGCCTCCGCGGGATTTACGCGAGCCGCACGCAAGCTAGGATAGATCGTCGATAAAAATGCCATGATCAATGCGATTCCACCAATACTATAGACATCATCCCAATGCAAGTCAGAAGGGACGGTACTGATCACGTACACTTCCTTTGCTAAAAATTGAATTCCTAATGCCCTCTCAATAAGTGGAACAATCACGTCAATATTAAGTGCCGTCACTGTGCCAAAAAATACGCCGAGCGCCGTTCCCATAAATGCGACGATTCCACCTTGAACTAAAAATATTTTCATTATCGATAGCGGAGATGCGCCCAAGGTTCTTAAAATCGCGATGTCCGCTTGCTTTTCTGAAACCGTCACAATCAAACTCGAAATTAGGTTGAAAGAAGCGACCAAAATAATTAAAGCCAAAATAATAAACATCATGATTTTTTCAGTTTTTACTGCAGCAAAATAACTATTGTTTTGCTGCGACCAATCGCGTGAAATTAAATTGCCCCCCAAAGTACGGCTCAATTCATACGCCACTTGCGGCGCTTGCAGCATGTCTTTGACTTTGAGTCGTATCCCAGTCGGTGCGTCTTGGCGGAAGAATTTTTCAGCGTCACTTAGATGAATAAACGCCATCGCAGAATCAAATTCATAGTGTCCCGCTTCAAATACAGCGACAACCGTAAACGCTTTTAAGCGTGGCAAGGTTCCTGCTGGGGTGATCTGCCCCTCCGCAGCGGCAAGCGTGACTTTGTCACCAATGCCTATATGCATCGCCCGCGCCAAATCAATGCCCAAAATAATATTGAAAGCCCCTGCTTTCAAATCATCTAAATGCCCCGCTTTGACCTTGGTCGCGACGATGGAAACTTTGGGCTCTTCTTCAGGCAAAATACCGCGCAAAATCGCACCACGCATGATGCCGTCGTTAATTATCATGGCTTGCGCATCGACATAGGGCGCCGCACCCAGAACTGCGGAATGTTTTTGCACTTCCTTTGCGGTCGCTTGCCAGTCGGGAATTTGACCGCTGGCATCAAAGACCTCTATGTGCGGCAATACCGACAACATACGATCACGCACCTCCTTCTGAAAGCCATTCATGACCGATAAAACGATAATTAAGGTAGCCACCCCTAAGGCGATACCCGCCATCGAAATAAGTGAAATAAAAGAGATGAAACTATTACGGCCACTACGTCGTCCCGCGCGGGTGTAGCGCAAACCAACGAGCCATTCAAACGAAATATTTTTCAGCAAAGGAGTTTTCCCTAAATTAAATTAACCGAGCATATCAATGCGGATTCGCAAGACCATTTTGCCTACATCATCGCCGCCTGCGCTTAATGAAAACCTCGGAAAAGTGTAAGTCTTGTCAATCAGTGCGCTAGTTTGCCATACAATAGCGAGATGAGCTATTTAGAATTAATAATCCCATTCGCGATTCCCCCTGCAGCACATGCGAAAGACTTGCTGCGCCAATTGCATATGCCCGCTTTCGAGCGCCTTTGCGGTTTTTCACGCTTGCGCGAACAGAAGAAATTTGAGGACTGGGATGCCGCTTTACCGCACGAGCGCTGGTTATTTCCAAGCGCTGCTGCGCAAAGCCCTGCCAATACGCATAATCGTATGCATACTTTGGGGCTCGTGTTTGAAGAAGGTTATTGGCTGAGCCTGCATCCGGTACATATCCACATCGCACGCGACCATTTAGTGCTCACCGATTTTCGCAGACTCGCAATCAAAGAAGAGGAAGCGCGAGCCTTGTTCGATGTCGCGCAAGATTGCTGTGCCGAATTTGGGAAAACTTTGCTTTGGGGTGACAACAACAACTGGTTTTTGCGCGCCGATACTTGGCAAGACCTGCAGACGGCCAGCCAAGATGCCGCTTGTGGTCATGCGATTGATATTTGGATGCCTAAAGGCGAATCGGCGCGAGAATGGCGCAAGCTTCAAAATGAAATTCAGATGCTCTGGCACGGACATCCTTTGAATCATGCCCGTGAAGAACAGGGTTTAAGGACCATCAACTCTTTGTGGATAGACTCGGGAAGTACGCAAGTGCTTGACTCCACGGCAGCGAGACCAGCACTTGATGCAAGCGAAGGTTTTGCCGCCCTAGCGTCACGACTGCAAGACCATAACGGTGTTAAGCCAAAGCGTATTTACTTTCCGCAATTGATAGAATCGGCGCTCAATAATGACTGGGGATTGTGGCTGCAAGAGATGCAAAAACTTGAAACCAATACTTTCGCGGTCATAGAACGAATTATGCTGAGTAAAGAAGTCAAACACGTCGATTTAATTTTGAGTGATGCGCAGCAAATTATTACCCTCGAACTTCAAGCTAAAAAATTCTGGTCGTTCTGGCGAAAACCTTCTCTGCAAAAAATATTATGACCCAAATTCGTGTCCGCCCTTACTCATTTCGCCACGCAGAAATGCTGCGTCAATCGGGACTGCACCCAGTACTGGCGCGCATCTTCGCAGCCCGCGGCATTCAGGATGCAGGGCAATTGAGTACCGAATTAAAGGCGCTCATACCACCACAGAACTTGCTCAATATTGATAAGGCCGCGCAATTCTTGGCCGATGCGATTGCAAGCAAAAAGAAAATTGTGATCGTCGCCGATTACGATTGTGATGGCGCGACTGCCTGCGCGGTGGGCTTACGCGGCTTGCGCATGCTAGGTGCGAACGTCGATTTTATCGTGCCGAATCGATTTGAATATGGCTATGGTTTAACGCCGGAAATTGTCGAATTAACCGTGCGTGAAAAATCCCCCGACATTATTCTCACGGTGGACAACGGTATCGCCAGTATTGAAGGGGTCGCTTGCGCCAATACTTTGGGCGTACAAGTACTTATCACTGACCATCATTTGCCCGCCGCGAGTTTGCCCAATGCGGCAGTCATCGTGAATCCAAACCAAGTGAACTGCCCCTTTCCCAGCAAAAATTTAGCAGGCGTGGGCGTGATGTTTTACGTATTATTGGCCTTGCGTGCGGAACAAAGACTACGCGGTCTTTTTGCAGCAAACGAGCAACCCAAATTAGACGTATTGTTAGACTTAGTTGCGCTAGGTACGGTTGCCGATGTGGTTAAGTTGGACGAAAACAATCGCATTTTGGTGGCTCAAGGTCTCAAGCGTATGCGTGCGGGGCGCATGCATGTGGGCTTGGCTGCACTGTTTCGTGTCGCAGGTCGCGAACCGAAACAGGCCAGTCCCTTCGATTTAGGATTTGCCTTGGGGCCGCGTTTAAATGCTGCGGGTCGCTTGGCCGACATGGCTTTGGGGATAGAATGTTTGATGAGCGATGATGAGGGGCGTGCCTGGCAGATCGCACAAGAACTCAATAGCATCAATGCAGAACGTAAGGATATCGAACGTGAAATGCAAGATGTAGCGCTACTCCACCTCGATCAATTTAAAGCCGACGATACCCATACCATTACCGTATTCGATGAGACCTGGCATCAAGGTGTCATTGGTATCGTCGCGTCGCGACTTAAAGATAAATTTTTCCGCCCGACCATCACCTTTGCACCGGGCGATGAAGGTATCATCAAAGGATCGGGACGGTCAATTCCAGGTTTTCATTTGCGCGATGCCCTCGACCTTGTTTCTAAGCGCGCGCCACAACTTATTTTAAAATTTGGCGGTCACGCGATGGCGGCAGGTTTAAGCATACGTGCCAGCGATTTTCAGACGTTTCAAATGCATTTCGAAGAAGTCGCAAAAGAATGGCTCAACACAGATCAGCTCGAACGTGTCATTGAAACCGATGGTGCGCTTGAAGAGGCTTATTGTACGACCGATTTTATTGCACTCATCGACAGTCAAGTTTGGGGGCAAGGTTTTGCACCGCCGCTTTTTTGCGATGAATTTCGTTTGATTTCACAACGTATTCTTAAAGAGCGTCATTTGAAAATGGTGCTCGAAAAAAATGGCCAACGCTACGACGCAATTTGGTTCGGCCATACCGATCAATTTGGCGAAAAAATCCGCGTTGCTTTTCGTTTAGACGCGAATGAATATCAAGGGGTCACCAAAGTACAATTAATGGTCGAGCACGTTGAAGCATTGGGATCAACTTAGTTGAGCGATCTTAGTTGAGCGAACTTAGTCGGATTTCGCAGCTAAACCTTCATCGAGTGCTGCGCAATTTTTCCCAACCAATTTCAGCACGCTGCCGATTAAGCCGATGACAACGGGTTCGATTGCCCACTCAAGCTTAAAACCACGCCCTCCCAAATTAATCCACGATTCTAGGGTCGGCACCAAAAATAAGGCGGCGATAGCGGCGTAGACCAGATAATTTCCGATTGGTACCAAGCCTTTAAAAGCATCGCTCAAATTGGGCAAAGTGTGGTCTAGATTTTTTAGCCAATTGGAGGTCGCCCATAAGGCCGCTAGGTAACAAAGGGGCACTAATAATCCAGTCCAAAACCTAGGAAGATGGCGCGACATTCCGAGTGCATCGCTCAGGCTCAGGGAGTCAACCACCGCGTTAACCTGACTTAATTGAACGATGTGGTCGCTAATTAAATTAATCGTAAAAAGCACCACTAAGGCTTTAAGTAGAGGTGCGTAGCGTGCTATTTTCATTGTGCTTGTTGAGATGTCTTATTCCAAATCGCCATCATATCGTTCGATCCCTGTGAACGAATACCATTATCCGACAAAACATTTTCGGTTTCCGCCAGCATTTGTTTGCGTGGTAGGACGATCGTTTCGCCGTACCGCTGATCGAAATGAATCACAATTAAATCGTCCTTGAGATCACGTAAAGTTTGTACCAGATGTGCGAGGCTTTTAATTTTGGTTTCGTTGATTGAATAAATAACTGCACCAAAACGATTGCTGTAACCCGTGACGAGTTTGTGCGGGAAAAACGGCGAACTGACTACGACCAATTCTTCCCTATCCTTGCTCGGCATGTCACCTCTTTGCGTCACGAGCGGATTGGCATTGTAGGCATTGCCGTTGAGCGCCGCCGCGTTATTGCTGATCAAACTTAGAAATTCGACCGTTGCACGGGAAAACACGATGGGGCCAAAAATAAAATATGAAGGGTAACCGCCCTGTAAATCCGAAATCAGATGCGGTCGTCCGGTATAAACTGGGGCATTAACTCTTAAGGCTTTTCCCGCACGTAAAATACTTAAAGCGACGTAGCCATTTTTTGCAGCTTTTTGCACCTGATACTTGAACATTACCCGTACATTGGGTCGCAGCTTAACCATACACTGATTATCAATCGGAATTTCACCGATGTGGGTGACAACATCCCACTCTTGCAAAGCGTAGTCGGGCGTTTCTTTGTACGGCCGATGTATGATGCATCCCTCAACTGATTTGTCGAGATGCAAATAGTCGCGTAACACCGGGTTTTCCAAAGTCTGGGTTATATCCAAGAGTATCGGTTTGCCTTCCATTTTTTTGTCCGCCACATCCTTTAGAAATAATTCGATTTCTTCATTTGGAATGATGTAGCCGATATTCTGCGCATTGAGTAGACCTGAAAAAGCTAAACCTATCATTTTATCGTCTGCAATAACCGGGCCGCCACTATTGCCGGGATTGATGGCCGCATCAACTTGGATACGTAAGCCTGAGACACTACCATCGTAGTCGACAAACTCGATACGCGAGACGATTCCTTTGGTAATCGACAAAGAATTGCCCCCAGTAGGGTAGCCGTAGGCATACACCGCGTCGGTGATTTCGGGGAGCTTATTACTGCGAACCACTGCAGCATGATTGGTAAAAAACTGCTTATCATCTAACTGCAACAAAGCTAAATCCATGCTGCGTGAAATTGCCACCACAGTCGCCGGCAATTTATCACCATCTTGTCCGGTTTGAATTTGCACTTGGCTTGCGTACTCCACGACATGCGCATTGGTCAGTATGCGTTGGCCTTCAATAACGACACCAGAACCGGTTACCTCTTGGGGTGACGCTTTGCCCCAAGGTTTGAACGGATCAGGTCCACGCAGAGTCGAGAAAACTTTGACGACCGATTTTTCGAGTAGCCCAGTGTGCACCGCCCGGCCCGAATCTTGAGTGGCCGCTTTGGGCGATTGTGCAAACACGAGAGCGGAATAAGTTGTTGCAGAAAGCGCTGTAGCTAATATAAATAAAGTGCTAAAAATACGTTTAAAAATCGTGTGGCATCGTAAATTAGAATGCATAGTTTGAATTCGAAAAATAAAGTGGGCGCGCTATTCTAGTTATCGCGCTGAACAGGAGAAAAGTTAAGCAAGAGAAAAGTTGAGAAAATATGCCATGCTAAGGCGACGCATGACAAGCATGTTCATGTGCAACGCCTTTCAAAAATGCCCGCCTCACGATGCCCGCGACACCCGCAGAGGCGACATCCTTGGCATGCCTATCTGCACCAGTCAAGCGTCGCACCCAGGAGCGAAATGGAATAAAACCCTCTGCAAATCCCTGTAGCGCACCGACGGCGGCATCGCCCAATTGTTCAGAACCACGTTCGATCACATTGCCCTGCGCGTCGACTTTGACGGTATCGACATCCGGACCTAAGATTGCGTCGAGTTGTTGAATTTGATCCTGCAACCATTCGCATTTAATTTCACTAGGCATCAGATAAGGCGCTTTGCGTGCCTCAATCAAGATAGCCGGAATTTCAGTTTTGACGACATTGAGATCGCTCAAGGGCGAAGTAATCGCACCGCCCATTTTAGTATCGAAATTGGCCGGTTTTTTTGAGATGGGTGTATCGACCGACTGGGTATTTTCCTGAGTATTTTTGTGTGCGACATCCTGCTGCGGAGTTGGCACGCTAGCGCAGCCACTCAAATTGAATAGCGCGAAGCCAGAAAAAAGAAAAATAGTCCAGCGCATTGCAAGGCGATTACGTGTGCTTGTGATGGACTTGCTTGAACGCGCTAAGCGCAAATACTTGACATATTTCATGCGGGTCCTTTAATTTTTTCGAGAAAACGAATACGAGTTGGCCTCACTATCATACATTGAAATCCAATGAACATCGCAAAATCAATAGCGCGAAACGAATAAAAATGCGTCTAGCTTTTTTGCAGTAGCGATTTCATTCTAGCTTGATTCATTCAGTATCCAAAAATGGCGTTTAAAGCTGCCAATTTTGCATTTGGTCGCAACAGGCTTTGTTTTTTAATCGTCAATCTCTACATTGAGCACATCGGCCGACTTCAAATTAATTACGCGATACGAAGTACCGATCTCAGTAATCCAAACAGTGCTTAAATTTAATTCTCATATTTTAGGAGTTCATCATGAAAACAAGTCGCATAATTCTCGCTTTAAGCTTAGTCGCATTGACTTCAATTGCCTCAGCAAAAACACCCGACACAGAATCCAGCGTGCTAATCAAGGGTAGCGCAAATGTCCAAAAATCCTATGTCAGTCCAGAGGAATTTAGAGATTTGCAAGGCAGTTATGCGCTCGATAACGGGCAAACTCTGCGTGTATCGCAAATCCAAAATCGCTATTTCGCTCAAATTGGCACGCAAGAAAAATTAGAAGTAATTCCAACCTCAAGCGAAGTTTTTGTTGCAAAAGACAATTCGGTCAAATTGCAATTTAAGGCCTCAACACTTGGCGCGCCCACTACTGTCAAAGCGAGCTATCTCGACAATAGCAAATAAAAATCGCGTCAGGGAGGGTCAGATGCGAACAAGAAAAATGCGCAAGGCTAGGCCTCGTTCTAGCCTGAGCGCACCACAGGATTTTTGAATAAACGACTTATTTTTCAAAGACATAAGCGCTAAATTTAGCAAGAACGCAGGCGTGATTCAGGCATTTCCGGTACAATCGCGGACATGAATCCATCGCCCAATAATCTGTTCTCCGCCACGCCTTACCGCCCCGAAGTTGGCGGCAAAAATGCAGCCCCTTTTCTCCCTATGTCGCGCGCCGAAATGGATGTGCTGGGCTGGGATCGTTGCGATGTGATTTTAATTACCGGCGATGCTTACATCGATCATCCTAGTTTTGGCATGGCATTGATTGGCCGCCTGCTTGAGCAACAAGGATTTAGGGTCGGTATTATCAGCCAACCAGATTGGCATTCGGCGAACGATTTTCGTGCATTAGGCCGCCCCAATCTTTACTTCGGCATCACTGCAGGGAATATGGATTCCATGGTCAATCGCTATACCGCTGACCGGAAAATTCGCTCTGAGGATGCTTACACGCCCGATGGTGATCCCAACAAGCGCCCTGATCGCGCTGTCGTTGTGTATGCGCAGCGCGCTCGCGAAGCCTTTCCTGAAGTGAATGTCGTCATCGGTAGTATCGAGGCGAGCTTGCGCCGAATCGCACACTATGATTATTGGTCGGATAAAGTAAAACGTTCCGTACTTCCAGACTCCAAGGCAGACTTGCTTGTCTTTGGCAATGCCGAACGGGCAATCGTCGATTTAACCCATCGATTGGCCGCAGGTGAAGCGATCAAATCTATCCGCGATTTACGCGGAACTGCATTCATGGTGCCTTCCAACTGGTTACCTGATCCTGAATGGACGGAAATTTCCTCGATTAAAATAGACACGCCGGGCAAGCTTGAAGCGCATACCAATCCTTACGAGATGATCCCCGAAACGGGGGCAAAATGCGCCACCTCAAAGAGCGATTCCACGATAGAAAATAGTACAGCCCAAGGCACAGCGCCAGTAAAAGATGTCGTGCAAGCGCAAGTGATGCGCATCATGAGTCGGGAAGAACGACAGGCACTTCTACGCGACAAGCACAATAAGAGCGTGATTCGCCTACCCTCTTTTGATGCGGTGAAAGACGACCCTGTCATGTATGCCCACGCCTCGCGCATTTTTCATTTGGAAGCTAATCCTGGTAATGCAAAAGCACTGTCACAAGCCCATGGCGAACGCGATGTCTGGATTAATCCACCGCCCTTACCATTGGCAATGAATGAGATGGACGGCGTGTATGATCGCGCTTATGCGCGCGCGCCGCACCCCAGTTATGGCAAAGCCCGCATTCCTGCTTGGGAGATGATTCGTTTTTCCGTTAACATCATGCGTGGCTGTTTTGGCGGATGTACCTTTTGTTCGATTACCGAACACGAAGGTCGAATTATTCAAAGCCGTTCCGAGCCTTCTATCCTGCGCGAAATTGAAGAAATTCGCGACAAAACCAAGGGCTTTACTGGCACGATTTCCGACCTCGGCGGACCGACCGCGAATATGTATCGACTCGCCTGTAAAGATAAAAAAATCGAAGAATCCTGCCGCCGTTTATCCTGTGTTTATCCTAGTATTTGCAGCAACCTCAACACAGATCACAGCAAGCTGATCTCGCTCTATCGCAAAGCGCGCGCCATACCAGGCGTGAAGAAAATTTTGATTAGCTCGGGTTTGCGTTATGACTTGGCGGTACGTTCACCTGAATATGTCAAGGAACTCGTAACTCACCATGTCGGTGGCCTCTTAAAGATTGCACCTGAACACACCGAGAGCAATACGCTGTCGAAAATGATGAAACCCGGTATCGGTGCTTATGATGAATTCAAAGCCATGTTTCACAAGTACTCGAAAGAGGCAGGCAAAGAGCAATACCTAATTCCTTACTTCATTGCGGCACACCCTGGCACCACCGACGAGGATATGGTTAACCTTGCGCTCTGGCTCAAGAAGAATAATTTCAAACTCGATCAAGTGCAAACCTTTATGCCTACGCCGATGGCGTTGGCAACGACCATGTACCACACCCGTAAAAACCCGCTGAAGAAAGTCACCGCGGATTCGGAGGTGGTCGAAACCGCGCGTTCAGGAAAAATCCGTAAATTCCATAAAGCGCTGCTGCGTTATCACGCGCCGGAAAACTACGAGCTCGTCAAAGAAGGCTTACTGCGCATGGGGCGTAGCGACCTTATCGGCAGCGGCGAGCGTCATCTAATACCGGCACGCCCACCTTTGGCAAATCATGTTAGCAAACTTAAGGAAGCGCAAACAGCGCAACTGGGCGCGCCAACACTCAATACCTACGGAAAGAAGTCGGTTAGCCGTTTGCTGAATAAGCCCGCAGCAGATGCGAAAAAATCTGGACTTTCTTACAATAGCGCCAACAAATCCAAGCCGCAACGGAGCGCACGCGCCAAATAGCGTTAAAACCTAATCAAGTAAGCTTCATGTTTCGCACAAATTTAAGGTAAAAGAAGGTTTTTCTCTTCGTTTTGACTACACTGGATGTACAATTTCCGAGTGGAAATTCCCCGCCTCGCAATTTTTGAGATGGAGTCCGTCATGAAGCACATGAAAACCGTGTTAATTCTCGAGCATACCGAAGAGATTTTCGACAAACTCACTTGCGATGTGTGTGGTGCCGAGTCGAAGTGGGATCAGAATTGGTCGACCGTCGAGCATGAAAAACGCACGACTACGATCTCACTTGAAGAGGAAGATTCCTTTCCCCATGGCGGCAAGTCCAAATTAATCCAATATCACATCTGCCCCACCTGCTTTAAAGAACACCTCAGCAAATGGTTTGAATCCCATCGGCAAGCCAAGGCAAGCATTTCCAAATCTGTATGGTAGTGCGAAATCTCGGTGATGCTCGGGTATAATGTCGGGTTTGATTACCCTACTGATAAAAGCCCATGGAAGCCGAACGCCTCAATAGTATTGCCAACTTACTGCTCGACTTGACTAGTCGTGAAGCCGAACTTCGGAGGTATCTTTGACTTCGATGTCAAGTCAGAGAAACTCGAACAAGTTAATGGTGAATTAGAAGACCCTAAAGTTTGGGAAGAGCCTAAGCGCGCCCAAGAACTTGGTAAAGAAAAAAAATCGCTGGAAGCGATTGTTCACACACTCATCAAAATCGATAACGATCTAAAAGATGCCAACGAGATTTTTGCGATGGCACGCGAAGAAAACGACGAAGACACCCTAGAGGCGATTGAGACCGATGCGCAAACGCTGAAAGAATTAGTCGAGGGTATGGAGTTCCGTCGGATGTTTAATAATCCTATGGACCCAAACAACTGTTTCATCGATATTCAAGCCGGTGCCGGTGGTACCGAAGCGCAAGATTGGGCTTCGATGCTGTTGCGTCAGTACTTACGCTATTGCGAGCGCAAAGGATTTAAAGTCGATATTCTTGAGCAATCCGACGGCGAGGTTGCGGGCATCAAAACGGCTACGCTCAAGGTTGAAGGCGAATATGCTTATGGTTTCTTGCGTACCGAAACCGGAGTACATCGCTTGGTGCGTAAGTCGCCATTTGATTCTGCCAATGGCCGCCATACCTCCTTCTCCAGTTTATTTGTCTACCCCGAAGTAGATGAATCCTTTGAGATAGACATTAATCCTGCCGATGTGCGCGTTGACACCTATCGTGCTTCTGGCGCGGGCGGGCAGCACATCAACAAAACAGATTCTGCGGTTCGCCTCACGCACGGCCCGTCCGGCATCGTGGTGCAATGTCAAAATGATCGCAGCCAGCATCGTAATCGCGCCGAAGCATGGGAAATGTTGAAAGCAAAATTATTTGAGCTGGAATTACGCAAGCGCATGAGCGAAAAACAAAATCTGGAAGATACCAAAACCGATGTCGGTTGGGGTCATCAAATTCGCTCCTACGTGTTAGATCAATCTCGCATCAAGGATTTGCGTACCAACTATGAAATGGGCAATACCAAAGCCGTGTTAGATGGCGATCTTGACGGCTTTATCGCAGCATCCCTCAAACAAGGCGTTTAAAAAATAAGCACCGAATAAACCCTCTCTCAGCAGAGGCCTTAGCCATTATTTTTATTCAAGAGAGTCATCATGTCCGACCAAGCAAGCATGCCAGCCGAACTGCCACAAGACGAAAATTCTATCATTGCAGAACGCCGTGCCAAGCTCGATGCAATTCGCGCCAAAGGTATCGCCTTCCCGAACGATTTTCGGCCCCAGCACAAAGCCGCTGATTTGCAGGCGCAATACGGCGAAGTCACGCGTGAGGATTTAGAGGCACTGAATGTGGAAGTGTGTGTTGCGGGTCGCATGATGCTCAAACGCGAGGCAGGTAAGAAAGCAGCCTTCGCGACCTTGCAAGATGCCTCTGGTTTGAAAGCGGATGGACGGATTCAGCTTTACGTCACCACCGACAAAACAGGCGAGGCCGAAATGGAAGCCTTTCGTCATTATGACTTAGGCGATATTTTGGGCATCGAAGGTCTGCTCTTTAAAACAAAAACCGACGAGTTGACCGTTAAAGTAACAGGCCTGCGTTTACTCACAAAATCGCTACGACCATTACCGGATAAATTCCATGGCCTCTCCAATCAAGAGACTAAATATCGTCAGCGCTATGTCGATTTAATCATGAGCGAAGAAACTCGTCGCACTTTCAAAGCGCGCACGGCAGCCATGAATTCCATTCGTAGTTTCATGAACAGCCATGAATTTATGGAAGTCGAAACACCGATGTTGCATGTCATCCCCGGTGGCGCAGCGGCCAAACCATTCATTACGCATCACAATGCTTTGGATATGGAAATGTACTTGCGTATCGCGCCAGAACTGTATTTGAAACGCTTGGTCGTGGGTGGCTTTGATCGCGTGTTTGAGGTCAATCGCAACTTCCGTAACGAAGGTGTATCCCCCCGTCATAATCCAGAATTCACGATGATGGAATTCTATGCGGCCTATGTCGACTACAAATGGCTGATGGATTTTACCGAAGAAGTTATTCGCAAAGCTGCTATTGATGCGCACGGTACGGCCGTGCTGACTTATCAAGGTAAAGAGTTGGACTTGTCCAAGCCTTTCAATCGTTTAACCATCGTTGGTGCGATCAATCAATATGCGCCGCATTACAGCGCAGAACAATTAAGCGATGCCGAATTTATTAAAGCCGAATTGAAAAAAATGGGGGTTAAACCATTTGCCACTGCCGGTTTGGGGGCCTTGCAACTGGCCTTGTTTGAAGAAACTGCTGAAGCCCAATTGTGGGAGCCAACCTATATCATCGACTATCCCGCCGAGGTATCACCCTTGGCACGCGCCTCCGATACCGTTCCGGGTATTACTGAACGCTTTGAACTCTTCATGACAGGGCGCGAGATCGCCAATGGTTTTTCAGAATTGAACGATGCCGAAGACCAAGCTGCACGCTTTCAAGCTCAAGTCGCAGCCAAAGATGCGGGCGACGAAGAGGCCATGTATTACGATGCCGACTATATCCGTGCATTGGAATACGGCCTGCCACCGACGGGGGGGTGCGGCATCGGCATTGATCGTTTAATGATGCTCATCACCGACTCGCCGAATATTCGCGACGTGATTTTATTTCCGCATTTGCGTCGGGAAGATTAAGGGTCATTCATCTTGTAGACTCCGACGCATACGTTTAATTTGCGCCAGAGTCTGCTGATCGTTTAGCGAGGATGCATGAGCGCCAATGCTTGGGCAATATCGGCGATTAAGTCCTGTGCATCTTCCAGCCCGATATTAAATCGCACTAAAATACCCTCGCCTTTCCAATGGTTGCGCATGGTTTCGATTCTATAGGGGACACATAAACTGTGTGAGCCTCCCCAACTAAATCCGATTTTAAATAACTTCAAACTTTCGACAAATCGGTCTGTTTGCGCTTCGCTCAATTTTGCATCGAATAGCACAGAAAAAAGACCACCCGCCCCAGAAAAATCACGTTTCCAATGGGCGTGACCAGGGCAATCTTCCCACGCCGGATGCAAAACTTGTGCAATTTCAGGGCGGGTCTTAAGCCAAGTTGCAACTTCGCGCGCCGCCTTGTCGTGCGCATCAAAACGCATCTTCAAAGTCGGCAGTCCACGCAGTACCAAATACACGTCATCCATGCCCACGCCAAAACCGATGCGCATGTGTGCGTCCAGAATTTTCGAATTAAGCTCAGCATCCTTGGTGATCACCGCGCCCATTAACACGTCCGAACCACCGCTTTGATACTTGGTCAAAGCTTGAATTGAAATATCGATACCATGTTCAAAGGCTTTAAATGCCAGTCCAGCGGACCAAGTATTATCCAAGGCAACCAGTACCGCCTTCGCATGTGCGGCGCGCACGATCGCTGGAATATCGGGCACTTCCATCGTGACGGAACCAGGTGCTTCGGCCCAAATGAGGCGGGTATTGGCTTGAATTAAATCGCTGATACCCGCGCCTATCAGGGGATCATAAAAACGCACTTGTATTCCAAAACTGCGCTGTAACCAAGCGCCCTGCTCCTTATTCGGACCATAGGCATTATCGGGTACCAGGATATCGTCACCGCTTTTAAGAAACGCCATATTCACCAAGCTAATTGCGGCCAAACCACTCGGTGTTAACACGCAGTGCTTCCCGCCTTCGATCGCGGCCACCTGCGCTTCCAAAGAAAAACTGGTGGGCGTTCCATGCAAGCCGTAAGTATAAGCATCCTTGTTCTGCCAACTGCGGGCGCGCATGCTGGCGAGATCTTTAAACACGACAGTTGAAGCATGATGAATTGCGTCTGGAAATGCGACGAAACCCGCCGGTGCCTCGTAGTCGGTATGAATTAAACTGGTATTTTGTCCGAATACATCATTTTTCATTTTCTACCATCGCCTTAGGTGTAAAAAAAGTGACCACCTTCGTGTCACTTTTTTGTTTTTACGCGCTCGCTGCAAGCTATTTAGACCGCTTCGCCCCACAAATCATGTGCGTCCGAGGCGGTGATCAAGACATCGATAAATTCACCGACCTTCAACTTGCGATGCGGTTCAAAGGGTGGTTTGACATAGACCACGCCGTCAATTTCGGGCGCATCGGCAGTGCTGCGTCCGACCCCACCACTGCGATCTAGACTATCGATCAAAATGCGCATCGTTTGGCCAACTTTTGCTTTCAAACGCTTTTTAGAAATACCTTCTTGTAGTTCCATGACGCGACGACGACGGTCTTCACGCACTTCATCAGGCACAGGGTTAGCCAGTGCATTGGCGGTCGCGCCTTCAACGGGTGAATAAGCAAAGCAACCCAAACGATCTATTTCGGCTTCTTCTAGAAATGCGAGCAGATATTCAAATTCTTCTTCTGTTTCTCCGGGAAATCCCGCAATGAAAGTAGACCGTATCGTAATTTCGGGACACATCGCACGCCAGGCTTTGATGCGTTCACTATTTTTTTCGCCGCTTGCGGGGCGCTTCATGCGTTTGAGTACGTCTGGGTGCGCATGCTGTAATGGCACGTCCAAATAAGGCAATACGTGGCCATTATTCATGAAGGGGATGATTTGGTCGACATGCGGATATGGGTAAACATAATGCAGGCGCACCCAAGCATCATACTGCTTAGCCAATTCACCTAAAGCTTCCACCAGTTGCGTCATATGAGTTTTGATCGGCTTGCCATTCCAAAAGCCCGTTCTGAATTTCACATCAACCCCATAGGCGCTGGTGTCTTGTGAAATAACAAGTAACTCTTTCACTCCAGCTTTAAACAAATTTTCCGCTTCGATCAGCACATCCCCGATAGGACGGGACACCAAATCGCCACGCATGGAAGGAATGATGCAGAAACTACAGCGATGATTGCACCCTTCAGAAATTTTCAGATACGCAAAATGCTTGGGTGTTAATTTCACCCCTTGCGGTGGCACCAAATCGATGAAAGGTTCATGCGGTTTGGGTAGGTGTAGATGAATTGCACTCATCACTTCGGTGACTGCATGAGGTCCGGTCACGGCGAGGACTTTAGGATGAATACTGGTGATCAGATCATTGCCATTCGCATCTTTTTTAGCGCCAAGGCAGCCAGTCACAATCACTTTACCGTTTTCATTGAGCGCTTCAGAAATGGCGTCTAAGGATTCCTGCACGGCCGCATCAATAAATCCACAGGTATTGACCACCACCAAGTCAGCACCATCATAGGATTTTGCGGTCTCGTAGCCCTCGGCACGCAGTTGCGTCAAAATTTGTTCGGAATCGACCAAGGCTTTGGGGCAACCTAGCGAGACAAAGCCCACCTTAGGAGGATTGAGTGCGCCTGCGGCCAGGGTTTGCGGTGAGGTAGATGTTTCAGTAGACATAATAAAAAAAGGGAACAAAAGCAATGCGCTATTGTACCCTTTCCTTAGCCCATCTTTGCGCGATGTAGAAATTATTAAAATCTAGCTTTCAGCGCTCAGCAGGCATCTACTTTTTCTTTTCATCCCCAGCAAACGGAAAACCAAACATATTTTTCGATTGACTTTGCAATTGCTCTTGCATTTGCACAAAAAGATTTTTGCTTTGATCGATATAATTTCCCATCATGCCTTGCATTAATGGGCCTTGCACATTCATGAACTGTGTCCACATTTCTGGGCTCAGCGCTTTGCCATCAAAATTACCGCTGGCACCTTCAGTTAATTTATTTTGAATATCGATAAATGTTTGGACATTTTTTTCGAGATAGGTGCCCATCATGCCTTGCATCGCATGGCCGTAGTAACGAATGATCTGCGCCAGAACCACGCTAGAAAACATGGGAGCGCCGCCAGCTTCCTCTTCCAAAATAATTTGCAGCAAGATACTGCGTGTCAGGTCCTCCCCTGTTTTTGCGTCTACCACTGCAAAATCATCGCTCTCCATCACGAATTGTTTCACATCGACCAGCGTAATATAGCTACTGGTTTGCGTATCATACAAGCGACGATTTGGATATTTCTTGATTAAATGCTTGTTTATTTTTTTTGTGCTAGTCATTGCATTCTCGATGATGGACGACAATAAGATGGACAACAATAAAATGGACGACATTCCCCAAATTAAGTACAAGCCTCAGTCTAAAAAAGAGTCTCCCTCAATTTAGACTGAGCTTGAACTTGCAGGCATTGTACTACTGCTTCCCCAACTATGAAAATAAAGTAGGGCTGCCTACAATATTTTTTTAGGGCTCACTTAGCCCATATGAAGACCACCATTAATAGAAAAATCGGAACCAGTTGCATAGCCACCTTCTTCCGATGCAATCCACGCAACGATAGAAGCAATTTCTTCCGGTTCGGCTAAACGCTTAACAGGGATTCCAGAGACGATTTTTTCCAAAACATCGGGGCGAATTGCACGCACCATATCAGTACCCACATAACCAGGCGACACGGTATTAACCGTTACGCCTTTGGTCGCAACTTCTTGCGCCAAGGCCATGGTGAAGCCGTGAATACCGGCTTTGGCCGTCGAGTAATTGGTTTGTCCAAACTGACCTTTTTGCCCGTTAACGGAAGAGATATTAATTATCCGCCCCCAACCACGATCCACCATACTTTCAATGACTTGCTTGGTTACGTTAAAAAGAGAATTAAGGTTAGTGTCGATCACCGCATCCCAATCGGCCTTACTCATTTTACGGAATTGTCCATCACGCGTAATGCCCGCATTATTGACCAAAATATCGACTGAGCCGATTTCTGCATGTACTTTATCAAACGCCGCTTTGGTCGATTCCCAGTCTGAAACATTGCCCTCGGAAGCATGCACATCAAAACCTAGTTCGCGCATATCGGCCAGCCATTTATCTTTGCGCGGCGAATTCGGACCACATCCCGCTACAACAATATAACCCTCTTGACATAGACGCTTACAAATTGGTGTCCCAATTCCACCCATACCACCAGTTACATAAGCAATTCGTTTTGACATTCTTCATCTCCAATTTAAGTTGCACGCACTTTGACATAGCGCCCTGGTGCTGGCTCTATTTCACTAAAAAATTCATCCCCTAATTGACTAGGCGGCTTAAGCATTTTGCCGCCATGCTCTGCCAAAAATTGCGACCATTGCGGCCACCAACTGCCAGCGCATTCAGTCGCGCTATCAAACCATGCCTGCGCCTCGTTTTTATTGGACTCATTAATCCAATAGCTGCGCTTATTTTTTGAGGCTGGATTAATGACTCCCGCAATATGGCCAGAGGCACCTAGCACAAAACGATTATTTTTCTTTTTCTTTGGGTTTAAAATCTGAGTCGAAGCAAAAGCAGATTTCCATGGAACGATATGATCTTCACGCGAACCAAAAATAAAGGCAGGTGCATCGATTTTGGATAAATCAAGCGCGCTGCCAGCGACGTTCAACTTGCCTTTTTCTTTCAAACTATTTTCCAAATAGGTATTGCGCAGATACCAGCAAAACATAGGTCCAGGCAGATTCGTGCTATCTGAATTCCAGTACAGCAAATCAAAGGCTGCAGGTTTTTGACCTTTCAGATAATTCGACTGCACATAATTCCATACCAAATCATTGGGACGCAAACTTGAAAACGTGCTCGCCAATTCCCGTGCTGGTAACAAGCCGCCACTGGCCAAACTTTGTTCGCGCAAGCTCACTTGCGCTTCATCAACGAAGACATCAAGCACACCGGTATCGCTGAAATCAAGTAGGGTCGTCAACAAGGTCACACTACTCGCAGGGGCAAGACCGCGATCAGCAAGTACCGCTAAAGCAGTCGATAAAATCGTCCCGCCCACGCAAAATCCAAAGGTATTAATTTGGGGCTGGCGCGAAATTTCTTGGACTACTTCTATCGCTTTAATCGCGCCTTGTTCGATATAGTCATCCCAAGTGACATCAGCGAGCGCTTCGCTGGGATTGGCCCAAGAAACTAAGAATACATTATTGCCCTGCTCTAAGGCATAACGCACTAAGGAATTTTCAGGCTGTAGATCAAGGATGTAAAATTTATTGATACAAGGCGGTATCATTAACAGTGGCCGCTGATGCACCGCTTTGGCGATAGGGCGATAATGTATGAGCTGAAACAAGCGGTTCTCAAAAACCACGGCACCTGGTGTAGTGGCGACATTCTTGCCGACCTCAAATGCAGACTCATCGGTCAGAGAAATACGCCCTTTTTGCAAATCGCCTAGCATCTGATTCATACCTTGAACCAGACTTTCCCCACGAGTTTCAATTATTTTTGCTTGCGCTTCAGGATTGCTGACGAGGAAATTTGCGGGCGACATCGCGTCAACCACTTGTTGTACAGCGAAACGGATTTGTTGGCGTTTCTTTTCGGGAGCTTGAACTGATTCAGCGATCAAACTTAAGAAACGCGCATTGAGTAGATAAACAGCGACGTTGTAAGCGTAGCTCGTTTGGGAATGCCAGTCGGGCGAAGAAAAACGCTTATCGTCGAATTGCGGGAGTTTCGAATTAAGGAAATTTTGCCACAACTGGCCCAATTCCAAAAAATATTCCGACTGCAAACGACCTAAAACTTGGGGGTCAATTTCCGCACCAAAATCCTGCAATAATTTAAAAATCGACGTATCGCTATGACTACCCCCTGCCGCATTGCCGCCTAATTGTTGCGCCCAATTTTGTAGTGGATGTTGCTGCATCATTTCTTGTAACCAAGTGACGTATTGCGCCTGCGGATTCTCACTCATTCTGGACTTTTCCTCAATTTAGCGTATCTTTGCACACTTCTCGGTGCAAACTATCTTTGATAGATTTTGATCAAAATTATGGCGTTCTTGTATCTTATCTCAATCGCGTGGATTTATGTCGTTTTGCTGATGTCGATTTCAGAAAGTTCTGTTGTTGCAGGCATCATGACTTTCCTTTTTTATTGCCTAATCCCTTTGGGGCTGGTTTTGTATATCTTAAGCTCCTCAGCACGAAAAAGGCAAAAAATGCGCAAGGCGCATCCAGACCAAGCTAAGCCTCCCGCCAAATCAGACTAGCCATGCGCCCAGTGCTGTGCTCACGCCGGAAGGAATAGAAATTTTCAGGGTCGTTATAGGTACAAAAATCGCCGCCATAGACCCGCTGCACATCCAGTTGCGCTAGCATGACGCGCGCCAAGCCAAAGATATCGGCAAAATATTTTTGCCGACTTGATTCGTAGCGGAAGCAAGCCTGTGTTCCAGGAATATTGTCCGTGAACGCATGAAAAACATCATCGCCCACTTCAAACGCCGCCTGAGAAATAGCGGGCCCTAGCCACACCGTCAATTCACCTGCGCCCGCAGTGCGCAAGGCCTGTACAGCCGATGCGACCACGCCAGCGGCAAGTCCGCGCCAGCCAGCGTGGACTGCCGCCATATATTGGCCATCAAGTGAGCAGATCAAGAGTGGCAAACAATCGGCCGTTAACACACCGCAAACGGTGGCGGGCTGATTTGTCCAGACCGCATCGGCTTGGGTTTTTTCTTCTAGACCAAGCGTGGAAACGCAAAGTATGCCGTGGCATTGTGTCGGGAAGATGACAGGCTGAGGTAAGACACCATTTAACTTTGCGCGGTTGGCCTGTACATCGCTCAACACGTCGCCAACATGTGCGCCCAAATTCAAACCTAGCTGCCCATGCCACCCACCATAAGGCGCTTCACTACAGCCCATATTGCGCGTGCTTACATAGGCTCTGATTTTTTCGGGGCGATCCGGCCAATCTGCTGCGATGAGTCCCAATTCCGACGCAAGACGAGCGCGTGCCGAGTCGGTCGCAGCACTTGCCTTGGTATTTGAACCTATGCTCATAAACTAGGCATGCCAGCCTGTTCTAACAAAGCCGCAAAATCTTCCGCAAGCGGTATCCGCCATTGCATCGATTCACCAGTTTCCGGATGGATCAAGCCGAGTTGACGTGCCTGCAAAGCTTGACGTGGAAAGAAACGC
The DNA here is from genome assembly GCA_023259175.1 of Oxalobacteraceae bacterium. Taxonomy (GTDB): domain Bacteria; phylum Pseudomonadota; class Gammaproteobacteria; order Burkholderiales; family Burkholderiaceae_D; genus Undibacterium. The sequence goes on from JAHFQV010000025.1 coordinate 24,120, forward strand.
GCAAGATGCTGTTTGCCATACAGCGTATCACCCACCAAGGGAAAACCTAAGGACAACATATGAACGCGAATTTGATGGGTGCGCCCAGTTTCAAGTTGGCAAGCCATCATACTCACCGGAAAACGCTCCAACATGCCTGTGGCAATTCGTTGGTAATGGGTGATTGCCGTCTTCGCCAAGACACTGTGTGACACCGCCATCTTGAGGCGATCACGATGATGACGCGCCATCGGGGCATCGACGATTCCTGTGCTATTCGGCGTTCCCCAGACCAATGCGGCATATTCCCGCTTGACGGTGCGCGCCTGTAATTGCCGCACCAATTCCGTTTGCGCCAGCAGCGTCTTTGCAACCACCATTAAACCGGACGTATCCTTATCTAAACGATGTACAATGCCCGCGCGAGGCACCTGTGCCAATGCGGGTCGATGAAACAATAAGCCATTGAGCACCGTGCCTGACCAATTGCCCGCCGCTGGATGGACTACCAAACCGGCAGGTTTATTAATTACCAAAATACTCGCATCTTCATACACAATATCAAGCGCGATATCTTCGGGAGAAAAAGCATTTTCGTCGGGCGCTGCTTGTGGTGTGATTTCGATCTTTTCATCGCCTAGCATGGTGGTTTTAATTTTGGAGGTTTTGCCATCAACGGTAACAAAACCGGCCTCTATCCATTGCTGAATCCGGCTACGCGAATATTGCGGCACTAATTTTGACAGCACCTTATCTAAGCGCTCGCCACAAATATCGGAGGGTAAAATTAAAGAAATTACATCGGGAGTGCCGTCGTTTTCACCGTCATCAAGACTTTCGTCTAATTCAAAGGTATCATCCGGCTGTGCTTCGAGATGAAGGTCACATACTTTCTTTGTTTCAGTTGGTATCACATTAATTGCCATCGGCTATAATCCTAAATTATTTTCATGCACACCTAAAGCATATGCAAATCAAAATCCTCAAGTTGTTCATCATCTCCATTCCATTTTTCCTTGCTGGTTGCGGCATTTTTGGCGACAAAGTTGAAGACAGTAAAAACTGGACCGCTGAAAAATTATACGCTGAAGCCAAGGATGAATTAGCCTCAGGCGGTTACGATCGTGCGGTACAACTTTTCGAAAAACTCGAGTCACGCTTTCCATTTGGCACTTATGCTCAACAAGCCCAACTTGAAATCGCCTATGCGCATTACAAACAAGCCGATCCGGCACAGGCTTTAGCTGCGGTCGATCGCTTCATCAAATTGCACCCGAATCACCCCAACGTCGATTACATGTATTACTTGCGTGGATTAATTAATTTCAATGATGATTTGGGCATTTTAAATTTCATCGCTAATCAAGACATCACCGAGCGTGACCCAAAAGCGACCCGCGATTCATTTGATGCGTTTAAAGAATTGGCGACAAAATTCCCAAACAGCAAGTATACGCCGGATGCGATCCTGCGTATGAAATATTTGGTCAATGCCTTGGCGCAATACGATCTTCACGTTGCGAAATACTACTTACGCCGCAAAGCGTTTTTAGCGGCCGCGAACCGTGCGCAATCAGCTATCAAAGAATATCCAGATGCACCCGCAATTGAAGAAGCGCTGGTAGTACTCATCAAATCCTACGATGCCTTAGGCATGAATGATTTGCGCGATGACGCGAAACGTGTGTACTCCAAAAATTTCCCGACCAGTAGCATGTTAGCCGATGGCGGAAGTAAAAAAGCGTGGTGGAAGTTCTGGCACTAAACCAAGCGCTGATAGAAACTTATGTCGAAATAGACGCAATATCCTCACACGCAAGAAGATGCTTGCGTGTGGGCACCCCTCAAGGAATGCTGTGCTCCCCTCAAGCTCCCCCATCAAAGTTATCCTCGATACTAATGTTTGCCTGGACCTTTTCGTTTTTCACGATCAGCGTTGGGAAAAGATCACAAAAGCGCTGGCATCAGGCGAGATAATTGCGCTCACTCGAAAAGATTGCCGTGAAGAATGGTTGGCGGTGCTACACTACCCTCATCTACCCGTGAATGAGGGCAATCGCGCGCAAATAGAACGCGATTTTGATCATCATATTCAATGCTTAACGTTGGCGAGTACAGGCATGAAACTACCACTCTGTAGTGACAAGGACGATCAAAAATTCCTTGAAATAGCTCGAGATTCAAATGCGCATTTCTTAATAACAAAAGATAAAGCCTTACTTAAACTCAGGAAGAAAATTAAGCGCTTAAATCTGTTCTTAATCGAAACACCCGAATCATTTGTCGCCAACTTAGTTGCAAATCCGCATTTGGAAGAAATAAAAACGCCGAATTCACACTAAGTTGTTGGCAAATTTTGTTGCTCCGGATTATGCTTATAATGCACGCACCCTATTACTGTCAGTAAAGTTTCTAAGAACGACTGGGCTTTAGATTGCACAACATCATGTCGGAATTTATTTCGGAATCCTGATTCGTGGATCACCTCTAAAATAAATTCGCAGATGAAGATTAGCGATTATGGAGAATAGAGGATTATGGCCGACTCAACTGATGACTTGGATGCCTTGTTTGAAGAAATGTCCACCCAGCGTAGCGACACACCCGCCACGATATCTGCGCCAACGGCGCCAGAAGTAAGCCCGCCTGTCGCAGCTCCCGCCAAACTTTCAATCAGTAAATCAGAAGACGCGGACAAGCCTATTTTTGACCGTCTGGGCGGTCTTGTCAGAATGATGCATGATTCCATGCGCGAGTTAGGCTATGACCGCTCTTTGTCGGATGTCGCCTCGCAAATTTCCGATGCCCAAGGTCGCTTAGAATACGTTGCCTCACTGACCGAGCAGGCAGCGAACAAGGTGCTCAATGCGACCGATGTTGGCATACCCGAACAGGATGCCTTAGCAAAGACCGCCAAGGATATTGATACGCGCTGGGAGCATCTATTTTCCGGAAAAATGAGCGTTGAAGATTTTAAATTGCTGGCGTCGGACTCGAAACATTTTGCAAATAAGGTCTATGCCTCGACCGATGCAGAAAAAGCGCGCTTACTCGACATCATGATGGCGCAGGATTTTCAAGATTTAACCGGTCAATTGATTAAGAAAGTGCTGATCATCACCCAAGCGGTAGAGCGAGAACTCGCTCAAATTTTACTTGATAATGCGCCCGTTGAGCTCAAGGAGAAAGCGATAGAATTGATGGAAGGGCCGTCTGTTCCGAACGCTGCATTGGAACAAAACGATGTCGATAACCTTCTTGATAGTTTGGGCTTCTAAATGGATGACATGCTCAAAGAATTTGTCGTTGAGGCATTGGACTTGGCGATCAATGTAGAAGAACACCTTCTTTCTCTTCAGCGCAACCCTGAAGATATGAATACCCTCAATGCGGTATTTCGATCTTTTCACACGATCAAAGGTGGCGCTGGCTTTATGAATTTGAGCGCAATGGTGTCCGCCTGCCATCTCACCGAAAATCTTTTCGACGCGCTGCGCACCGGAAAATCTCCAGTAACGCCTTTTGCATTGGAAGCGGCCCTAGAAGCGAGTGGCTTTGTTTCCGACCAATTAACCGCGCTCAATAATGGCACTGACCCGAGCCAACTTTCGACGATGCCCGCTGCGCTCGAACAATTGCTCAACGATGCAATCGACGGCAAAGGGGGTGGTTCCGGCCCAAAAATGGATAAAAAGCTTGCCGCCGAACTCGATAACGCCTCACAGCATGCATATGTGCATGATCAAACTGAAGGCGCAAAAGATGTAGAGTGGGAAAAATATTTTCGTGCAGTGACACCCGAAGGAACCTTACCTTCGACGGAAGCCTTTAATCCGGCCGTCAAACAAGAACAAGAAGCGGTTAAAACTTCGCTGGCGACCAATGAAGTCAAACAGACTGCGCCCGCCAAAGAAGAAAGCATACGTATTGATGCCGTCAAACTCGATGTTTTACTCGAAGTTGCGGGCGAATCTGTGCAGGCCGCGAATCAAGCGGCGGTTTTACTTGAAAAGTTGGCGGCGTTCGGTTTTGATGGGGAAGCCGCTCCTTTGATGTCAGCACTCACCGAAACACTCAATCGCGCCTCACGCTATTCCACTGAATTACAGCGCGCGACCTTGGCAACACGGATGCAACCGGTAGGTCGTTTATTTCAAAAATTCCCGCGCCTAATCCGCGAACTTGCCAAGGATTTGGGCAAAGACGTTGACCTTGAAATTTCAGGTGCGGAAACCGAGGTTGATCGCGTCGTGGTGGATAGTCTTTACGATCCCTTAGTTCACATGCTCAGAAATTCCCTAGACCACGGCATCGAAACGGCAGAAGAACGTGCCGCAACCAATAAATCAAGTCGCGCAAAAATTTTACTTAAAGCATGGCAAGAATCGAGCAGCGTCATGATCGAAGTCACCGACGATGGCAAAGGCATGGATGCCAATCGCTTGCGCGAAAAAGCGATTTCCAAAGGTCTCATCGGCATTCACGAAGCACGCTCGGATGATGAAGCCTTCCAACTGGTATTTTTACCGGGATTTTCCACTAAAGAAGTCGCCTCCAGCGTGTCGGGACGCGGTGTCGGTATGGATGTCGTTAAAACGGCAGTCGAACGGCATCGCGGCGCAATACGTATCAATTCAGTGCTGGGAAAAGGAACGACCTTCGTGATTCGTTTGCCGATTGAATTATCCATCGTCCCCACCATGTTAGTCCGCACCGCCGGTGCCTCGCTTGCCCTACCAATGGCAACCGTACAGCGGGTCGTTGAACTACCCGAGAAGTTTGAAAGCGTTGGTGGACAACCGGTTTTGCGTGATTTGGGACGACCACTTCCTATCCGATCTTTGGGACAGGTATTAGGCTACGAAAAAAGCTCGGAACGGGTCGGTATTGTGATCGCAGCACCGAGCCCGTATATTATTTCCGTTGATTCTGTCGATGGCACCTCAGATCTTGTCATCAAACCCTTAACTTGCATCTCCACCCCAGGCATTACCGGAACCGCACGTTCGGCCGAAGGTGAGTTGGTTTTGGTGATTAGTCTCTCTTTCTTACTTGATGGCTGCAAAGTAGTGGAAAGACTGTCCGCCTAAAACACTCCCAAGTCCATTCCTGAGCAGCACCTCAGCATCTCTGGCACAATGCGTTTGTTCGTCGAATGCGACTCTTTACGCAACGCGATGTCAAACTCATAGTCTACAATGCCGCTAACCATGCCCCAACTTCATTTTCAAAATCGCTTTGCCAGCCTAGGTGAAACTTTCTTTGCGCAGGTAAGGCCAAGCGCCTTATCACAAGCTTACTTCGTCGCGCATAGCGAAAGCGCCGCACAGCTGTTAGGGCTCGAAGGCAGTGATTGGAGCGCAGCCGAATTCGCTAATATCTTTAACGGCAATCAAGTTCACGCGACGAGTCTATCATTAGCTGCCGTTTATTCTGGACATCAATTTGGTGTTTGGGCAGGACAATTAGGCGATGGGCGCGCCCTGTTACTGGGTGATTTGGCGCAGGCAAATGGCCAAGAAATGCTGGAAGTTCAACTCAAAGGTTCAGGCTCAACCCCTTTTTCGCGCATGGGAGACGGTCGCGCTGTGTTGCGTTCATCGATACGCGAATTTTTATGCTCAGAAGCGATGGCCGCTTTGGGTATTCCAACATCAAGGGCATTGTGTTTGTATGGCTCGGACCAATATGTCATGCGTGAACAGCCGGAAAAAACCGCTATCTTGACGCGGCTAGCACCAAGCTTCATACGTTTCGGTTCATTCGAACATTGGTACTACTCTGGTCAAATTGAACCACTGAAATCCTTAGCGGATTTCCTTATTGCCCATTATTTTCCAGACTGTTCCGTATCATCGAATCCCTATCAAGCCCTGCTAAAGATAATCATAGAACGTACTGCAGATTTATTCGCACATTGGCAGGCAGTTGGCTTCATGCATGGCGTGCTCAACACTGACAATATGTCGGTACTCGGGATCACCCTCGACTATGGACCATTTGGTTTTATGGAAGCCTATGACCCGCAGCACATCTGCAATCATAGCGACACGGCGGGACGTTATTCGTTCGAAAATCAGCCCGAAATTGGGCATTGGAATTGTCATGCCTTAGCACAAGCACTGATGCCTCTACTTGACGATGTCGAATCAACGCAAGCGATTTTAGCCATTTATCCAGAGCGATTTGAGGCCAGCTACCGCAAACTTTTGCAGGCAAAATTTGGTTTGCAACGGGTTGAAAGTGGTGACGAAAAACGCTTTGCTGAGTTTTTCGAACTCATGCATTTAGGGCAGGCGGATTATAGTTTTAGTTTTAGGCAGCTCGCCAAAATTAGCCGCACAAACGCAGCACAAGACCATCACATCAGCGATTGGTTTATCAATCGAGAGCAAGTCAATGCATGGCTGGATCAGTATCGCCAGCGTCTACAAAGAGAACACCTAGGCGACACTGAAAGAGCGGCGGGCATGAATAAAGTTAATCCCAAATTCATACTGCGTAATTATTTAGCCCAGCAAGCCATCGAGAAGGCAGAACAAAAAGATTTCAGTGAAATTACTCGTCTATTGAAAGTTTTAGCGTCACCGTTCGACGAACAAGAAGAATTTGAACAATACGCGGCGTTACCGCCTGACTGGGCGCAACAAATTGCCGTGAGTTGCTCTTCTTAAGGAAAATCAAAAACGGAAAAAATATGAATAAAATCATCAAAACAGACGCAGAATGGCAAGCTCAATTGAGCCCGCTCGACTACCAAGTCACGCGCCACGCCGCCACCGAACGCGCATTTACAGGGCGATTTTGGGATCATCACGAGATCGGCACCTACACCTGCGTTTGCTGCGACACAGAATTATTTGAATCAGATGCCAAATTTGATTCAGGTTGTGGTTGGCCGAGTTATTTCAAACCAGTCAATCCAGCGCATGTGCGCGAAATATCCGATCACTCGCATGGCATGACGCGCATCGAAATTGTGTGTAATATCTGCGACGCGCATTTAGGCCATGTTTTTCCAGATGGTCCACCACCAACACGATTACGGTATTGTATTAATTCCGCATCGCTACGATTTGTAGCAAAGACGAAAGCGAAAGAATAGACATCCATGCTTAAACTGTTTTTTGATATTTTCCCAATAATTTTATTTTTCTTGGCCTACAACCGAGCCGAAAAATATCCCACGGCTTCCGAGCAACTCGCCAATCAATTACTAGGCCAATTCACCTCGGGCAATCATGTGGCCAGCGCAATGGCACCCATACTGCTAGCGACCGCACTCGCCATTGTTGCTTCCTTGGTGCAAATGGCTTATCTCTTGGTACGACGAAAAAAAATCGACTTGATGGTTTGGCTGACCTTTGGCATCGTAGCTGTGTTTGGCAGCTTAACGATTTACTTTCAAAACGATATCTTCGTCAAACTCAAAGTGACCATTATTTGTTGGAGCTCTCTGCTGGCACTTTTATTTTCCCAGTACATCCTTAAGAAAAACTTTTTTAAAGTGGTCATCGACGGAGGAGTAAAAATGCCAGATCATGCGTGGGAGAAGTTTAATCTAGCTTGGGTTGCCTATTTCTTTGTCATGGGTGCACTTAATCTCTACGTCGCATTCAGTTTTTCGCAAAGCACTTGGGTTAGCTATAAGCTCTATTCGATTGCAGCCGCACCTATTTTCATGATCTTGATGAGTTTGATTTTTGCCAAATACATCGAAGAACAGCCATGAATCAACGCCTTGCACAAATCCAAGAACGCCTAGAACAGGCGCTCGCTCCCAGCTTATGTGAACTACAGGACGATTCCGCAGCGCACAAAGGTCACGCCGGAGCCGCCTCTGGTGCTGGACACTACAGTCTCACCATCGTTAGTCAAAAATTTGAGGGTTTAAATCGTATTTCTCGCCATCGACTGGTGTATGATGCCGTTGGTGATATGATGCACAGCGAAATTCACGCCTTGGTAATTCGTGCGTTTTGTCCTTCGGAAACTCCAACTTAACCGTTTTTGTTTGATTTACTTTGTTATTTTAGGAACAGATAATGACTTTTAAACCTGCTCAATTGCTGGTTGTACTCCTCGTAACCGCACTCCCCGCCTTCGCTGCCGAAACTCCTCTGGCGACCGTCAACGGAAAAATGATCCCAGCATCGAAAGTGGAGCCATTCTTAAAGCAAGCCTTGGCTCAAGGACAAAAAGATTCCCCTGAATTACGCGCGATGATCAAAGACCGTTTGGTCGGTACTGAAGTGCTGTTGCAGGCCGCAGAAAAAGCGGGCATCAGTAAGTCAGACGATGTAAAATTTCAAGCGGATATGGCGCGACAAAACATCATCATTCAATTACTGATGCGCGCTTATGTTGAAAAAAATCCCATCTCCGAACCCGATGTGAAGGCCGCTTACGAGCGCGCAAAAACCCAAGCGGGCGATAAAGAATTTCATCCTTACCACATCTTATTTGAAAAAGAAGATGACGCTAAGGCCGCGATTTCCAAACTCAAAGCGGGCGCAAAATTTGACGAACTGGCCAAGCAATCCAAAGACCCAGGCTCTGCTGGCCGTGGTGGCGATCTAGATTGGGTTGCGATTGGAAGCTTGCCACCCGCATTCGCGACGGCATTGAACGCGCTGCAAAAGGGGCAATTCACAGAAACGCCAGTCAAATCTTCAGCCGGTTACCATGTGATTCGCTTAGAAGATACGCGTCCAACTAAAATCCCTGCCTATGACGAAGTGAAGCAACAATTGGCCGAAGAATTGATTCAAGAAAAAGTACGCGCTTATCAACAAGAATTGATCAAAAAAGCGACGATTAAATAAATTAAATCGTTTGCGCTAGGTGTCAATAGCGGTATCAATCAATGGCGTTTTCTCAGTTGGGAAACGCCATTTTTTATGATGCGGGAGATCTTGTGAAAAAACTCGACTAAACCCCCATGCCATCGAGTATCGCGACCAGCTCGCGCAAGGCAGGCTCTATTTTGGGGTGTTTGCTAGCAAAACGTGCGTATAGTTCTTTACTACGTTCATTCAAAGCAGCATAAATTGGATCGTCTGGCGCGTCTTTTTTTTGCAATACAGTCTCGATATCTCGATTAATCGTTTGCAATAAGCGTCTCGTTTCCTGGTCTAAATCATCCGACTTTTGCAAGCCCTCATGCAATTGCACCAGTAAGCCTTTGAGCATCTCTTTTTTCATAAGCCCTCCCTAGTATCCGGCAACATCACTAATAGCACCACCGCCTCAGCGGCAATCCCCTCTTCGCGCCCCAGATAACCCAAACCTTCATTCGTTTTGGCTTTTACGTTGACCTGAGCCAAATCGACCTGCAGATCCTGCGCTAAATTCTGGCGCATTTGGGGTATATGCGGTGCCATTTTCGGTTGTTGAGCAATTATTGTCGCATCGAGATTATTCAGTACATAGCCAAGATCACGCACGCGTTGCATTGCAACGCGCAGTAAAACCCTTGAATCAGCACCTGCAAATTGTTGATCGGTATCGGGAAACAATTGTCCAATATCTCCCAAGGCCGCTGCACCAAGTAAAGCATCGGTTATCGCATGCAATAATACATCGGCATCAGAATGCCCAAGCAATCCCATTTTATGCGCTATTTCAACCCCACCGATAATTAACTTTCGACCTTCAACTAAGGCATGACAATCATAACCTTGACCAATGCGAAAGGGACTTGGGAATAGTGTGTTTGAATGGGTCATTTACTGTTTCTAGGTTTAAATAAATTATCGAAATAAATCAAGTCTTCGGGAAGCGTCAATTTGCGATTGCTAGCATGTCCTTCCACCAATGTGGGGACATCTCCCAAGAGCTCAATTGCGCTCGCTTCATCAGTCACTTCCAATGCGTTTGCCAATGCACTCTCCAATGCCTCGGATAAGCGCCCTAAGCGAAACATTTGCGGCGTTTGCGCCAACCACAGCCCTTCCCGCGAAATCGTCTCCAAGCGCCCTTGATGCACGCGCTTGACCGTATCCACTACGGGCAATGCTAACAAGCCACCGACTGGGTCGGTTTTGAGCGTTTGTATTAAATGCGCAAGCAAGTCGCTACTAATGCCTGGTCTTGCAGCATCGTGCACGAGCACCCAATCTTGGTTTTTTGCGTTAGGCAAGCTCGCCAAATACGCCAAACCATTACTCACAGTCTCGCGCCGCGTCGCGCCACCGCAATGCAATACCGTCAAATTCGGTGCTGCATGCAAGGCATCTTGAACATAAGCATCCTCAGGGCTAACGAGTACAAAAGTATGGGAAATTTGCGCGCAGGCCAGAAAGCGATCCACGGTCAGTTGCAAAACGGATTTCCCCGCCAGATTCAGATATTGCTTTGGGGTGCTGCCGCCCATGCGGGCACCGACCCCGGCCGCCGGAATTAAAGCAAAATAAGCGACTTCATCCTGATTTGGAAAATAATGCGCCGTAGGTGTAGTTGCAAAAGAAGTCATTGTTGATCATAGCGGCGTTCCAAGCAGATTTTCTAATCGAAAATCTCGCTTGAACGCGCATCGTTTATAATTGAGCCTCATTTTAACCGCCAAACTTCCTTAAGTGCTAAGTGAAAGCAGCTCACTTAACACATCGCACCATAATGAACATTTTGTTGCTTCATTATTGCGCAGTACCTGCATAAGTTTAAGCAGAAAATAAGGAATTTGTTGCGATCTACCCTTCTTCTACCCAATGTCCTTTGATTTCGTTAAAGCGCTACCTAGGCAAAATAGTCGCTTCGTCCTACCTTCCACTCATGGTTCTGCCGATGCTTACGCCATCGCGCAAGCGGCGATTGCACTCAAGGCGCAAAAACGCTTGCTAACACTGTTTGTAGCCAATCCAGCCGACGCGCAACGCCTACTCAATGAGCTACCGTGGTTTGCGGCAGAGTTACGCTGCCACTTATTACCGGACTGGGAGACCTTGCCGTATGACGCGTTTTCACCACATCAAGACTTAATTTCTGAACGACTATCAACGCTATATGAAATTAATGCGGGCAATTGTGATGTTTTGCTGGTGCCGGCCACCACGGCGTTGGTGCGTATGGCACCGCCTGCCTTTCTTGCGGCCTATACCTTCTTTTTCAAGCAAGGCGAAACCCTCAATGAAGCTAAACTCAAAAACCAACTAACGCTGGCAGGCTATACCCACGTTTCACAGGTGATGTCGCCTGGCGAATATTCGGTCCGTGGCGGACTGATTGATTTGTTTCCTATGGGTTCGGTGCTGCCTTACCGAATAGACTTGTTTGGCGATAGCATAGAAACGATACGTACCTTTGATGCTGACACCCAACGTTCGCTGTATCCAGTCAAAGAAGTTCGCCTACTTCCTGGGCGCGAATTTCCAATGGACGAGACCGGGCGCAGTGCATTTAGAAATCGTTGGCGCGAACAATTCGAAGGCGACCCTTCTCGCGCGAGCATCTACAAAGACATCGGCAATGGCATTGCATCGGCGGGGATCGAATACTATTTGCCTTTATTTTTCGAGGAGACAGCGACGCTCTTTGACTATTTGCCGACAGAGACGCACTTTGTACTACTCGGTGACATTGAAGAAGCGATACGCAGTTTTTGGCTCGACACGCGATCACGACATCAATTCTTAAAATCGGACCGAGAACGCCCCGTACTCGCGCCCGAAACACTGTTTTTACGTGACGAAGATTTTTTTTCTGCACTCAAAACCGAAGCGCGTTGGATACTACAAAAAGGTGGTGCCCCATCTGAAATTTCAAGTTTCCTACCCGACATTGCGGTGAATCGACGGGCAGATGATCCCTTAAACAATCTACGCTCTTTCTTACTTCAGACCGATAAACGTGTTTTCATCTGTGCTGAAACGGCTGGCCGTAAGGAAACGCTACAACAATATTTCAAAGATTTTGATCTCAGCCTAGCGCTGTGTGAAGGACTCACTGATTTTCTAAGCTGCAAGGACAAAATTGTACTCGGCGTTGCGCCACTCCATGCGGGCTTTCAACTGAGTGAAATTGCGTTTATCACCGAAACCGAGCTCTACGCCGGTTCAGGCAAACGAATAGGCCGAAAAAAACAAGAAGCCGTGACCCAAGTCGAGCACATGGTGCGCGATTTGTCCGAACTCAAAATTGGCGATCCAGTCGTGCACAGCAACCACGGCATTGGTCGCTATATGGGATTAATTAGTATGGATTTGGGTGAAGGTGAAACAGAATTTTTACACCTAGAATACGCCAAAGAAACCAAGCTCTACGTTCCAGTCGCCCAATTGCATGTGATCTCCCGTTACTCTGGCGCTTCACCGGACGATGCGCCCTTGCATAGTTTGGGCTCAGGTCAATGGGAAAAGGCGAAACGTAAAGCGGCACAGCAAATTCGCGACACCGCAGCAGAATTACTCAATCTTTACGCACGACGAGCCCTACGACAAGGTCATGCATTTGAATATTCAGCCCACGACTACCTCGCTTTTTCCGAGAGTTTTGGCTTTGAAGAAACGCCCGATCAAGCCGCCGCAATTACGGCTGTTATTGGTGATATGACTTCTGGCAAACCGATGGATAGGTTAATTTGCGGCGATGTTGGATTCGGCAAAACAGAAGTCGCTTTGCGTGCTGCATTTGTCGCTGTGATGGGCGGCAAACAAGTGGCCATCCTTGCCCCCACAACTTTGCTTGCCGAACAGCATGCGCAAACCTTTGCCGACCGCTTCGCTAACTGGCCTGTACGCATCGCCGAGCTTTCACGCTTTCGAAGTGGAAAAGAAATCACATTAGCGATGAAGGGAATGAACGATGGCACCATCGACATCGTCATCGGCACCCATAAATTATTGTCGGATGATGTTAAATTCTCGCGCCTTGGGCTGGTCATTATCGACGAAGAACATCGTTTTGGCGTGCGCCAAAAAGAAGCACTAAAAGCGCTACGCGCCGAGGTCGATGTACTCACCCTTACCGCGACCCCCATTCCACGAACCTTGGGCATGGCACTGGAAGGATTGCGCGACTTCTCCATCATCGCGACTGCACCACAAAAACGTTTGGCGATCAAAACCTTTGTGCGCAGCGAAGACGATTCGGTGATACGCGAAGCCTGCTTGCGCGAATTAAAACGCGGTGGCCAAGTTTATTTTCTACACAATGAAGTGGAAACCATCGAAAATCGCAAAGCCATGTTAGAAGCCTTATTGCCCGAAGCCCGTATCGCGGTCGGACATGGACAAATGAATGAACGCGAACTTGAAAAAGTCATGCGCGATTTCGTCGCACAACGCTACAACATTTTACTTTGCACCACGATTATCGAGACCGGTATCGATGTCCCGAGTGCCAACACCATCATCATGCATAGAGCCGATAAATTTGGCTTGGCGCAGCTACACCAATTACGTGGTCGGGTTGGACGCTCACATCATCAGGCCTATGCATATCTGCTGGTACACGACGTACAAGGTTTAACAAAGCAAGCCAATCGCCGCCTTGAAGCCATTCAACAAATGGAAGAATTGGGAAGTGGTTTTTATCTGGCGATGCACGATTTAGAAATACGTGGTGCGGGCGAAGTATTGGGTGACAATCAATCTGGTGAAATGCACGAGATCGGTTTTCAAATGTATTCCGATATGCTTAACGAAGCCGTGCGTTCGCTCAAGGCAGGTAAGGAACCCGATCTTGCGGCACCGCTCATCAGCACAACGGAAATTAATCTGCACATCCCTGCCCTATTGCCGAATGAATTCTGCGGCGATGTTCACGAGCGCTTATCGATCTACAAGCGATTAGCGAATAGCAAAACCGCAGAAGCCATTGATGACCTGCAAGAAGAAATGATTGATCGATTCGGAAAACTACCCGAACCGGTGAAGACCCTACTGGAAACACACCGTTTACGCGTTGCGGCAAAACCACTGGGCATTATCAAAATCGATGCTCACGGCGAAGCCGCCACGCTGCAATTTGAAGCACACCCCCCGATTGATGGCATGCGCATCATCGAACTCATCCAAAAAAATAAACACATCAAACTCAATGGGCAAGACAAGCTACGCATTACCGCCAACATGCCCGACCTAAACGCACGCGTCACCCAAATCAAGTTCACCCTGAAAGCCCTCAATTCGAAATGAACGCCACAGAATTTCAACATAAGCTGGTCATCCAAGCCCAACAGGATTTTAACGCCGCGCAGATCGGTTTTATCGAAGAAATCAGTAGCGCCATCAATGCGAAGCATAAGCATGCCATTGCCCCAAATGCCGTATCGCTCGAAGGCATCGCGGATAAGCAAGTCGGCACTCAGGTAAACCACGAATTGAAAGCCCGGGCTTTTGCGCTACAACTAGACCTGAATATCCTCGCGAGCGAACGTAAGTTAAGTGATTTCAAACTCGTCGCAATGGATATGGATTCCACGCTCATCACCATCGAATGCATCGATGAAATCGCCGACATGCAAGGACTCAAGCCACAAGTGGCCGAAATCACCGAAGCGGCCATGCGCGGCGAAATTGAATTTCAAGAAAGCTTAATTCTCCGCGTCGCCCTACTCAAAGGACTTGATGCCAGCGCATTGCAACGGGTCTATGATCAACGCTTGCAGCTTTCCCTAGGCGCAGAAAAAATGCTGCAAGGAGTTCGTGACGCGGGGCTTAAAACTCTACTGGTCTCAGGCGGCTTTACTTTTTTTACCAATCACCTCAAAAGCCGACTCAAACTCGACACCACTCATGCAAACACTTTAGAAATTATCGACGACAAACTCACAGGGCGTATCACAGGCACCATAGTCGATGCCCAAGAAAAACAAGCCACAGTCGAACGGGTATGCCAAGCAATGGGCATCACAGCACAACAAGCCATCGTCATGGGCGATGGCGCAAACGATCTCAAGATGATGTCCATCGCCGGACTCTCACTCGCCTTCAGAGCCAAACCAGTGGTGCGAACACAAGCGAATGTGGCATTTAATTTCGTGGGTTTGGATGGCTTGTTGAATTTGTTTTAATGGACATAGCCATGAGTGAAGCGCGGAATTTCCGATTCAAACTCATGCTCTCAAACTCAATTTCAAACTCAAAACAAATCGCTCGCCTGCGACCAAGCATCTTGGTACACGATTGTTTGCAAGGCGCGTCGCTCATCCCAGGCGGCCATTTCCAGTAGCGGCTTTGGCGTGAATTCATCGACATGACCCACGCACAGTATGGCGATCGGACGGCTGCCGGGTGGCATTTTACAAATTTCCCGTATTTTTTCTGGATCGAACATCGATACCCAGCCGACACCTATGCCTTCAGCACGGGCGGCCAGCCAAAAATTTTGAATGGCGCATGAGGCCGATGCCAAATCCATTTCGGGCATGGTACGTCGCCCGAAGATATAGTCTTCACGTTTATCGATCAAACCGACAAGCAAGACTTCGGCGCAATTTAGAATGCCCTCGACTTTCAGCTTCATGAATTCTGCACTGCGCTCACCGAGCGCATGCGCTGTCAATTGTCGCTCTTCGTTGACATGTTGATAGAGTGCTTCTTTGAGTGCCGCGTCACGAATATGTACGAAACGCCAAGGCTGCATAAAACCGACACTGGGCCCGCGATGGGCAGCTTCAATAAAACGCTTTAATTGTTCGGATTCGACAGGTTTAGAATTGAAATGTCGAACATCGCGTCGCTCGAAGATGACGCGATAAACTGCTTGAATTTCCTGCTCCGAAAAAGCCTGTTTTGTCATAGCGTAGGACTTCTGGCGAGTCTAATCGATGGAGAGTTTGGTATGGTAGGCGCGGTAAAACAAAAAGAAAATCAAACAAAATAGCCCGGCGATCCCAACAAACATGAACATGAAAAATATTTCTACTGGTTTATCGAGGTAAAGGACACGTTTATCACTAAGTTCGGCTGCTTTCGCATCGTAGGGTTTGGGAGTGGTCACGACAACGGCATTCATGACCTGACCAGAGCGCACAGGAAAATCGGCCGTTGAGGCTTTCATTCCCCGTTTTGCACAGGGCTCGCTGGAAAAAATTTTCTTGCCTTGCGCGTCAGCACAAACATAGGCATCGGCAAAGGCTTCATGTGCCAGAAAACAAAATGTGAGAAAAACAAATAAACGGGCGAAGGAAGTTTTCAAAGAGATCATCATCATGGGAAAGCTAAAAAACGAGCAAGTCGCGATGTTAGCAGAGCTTGTCAAACTTAGGGAGAGTTCAGGGACAAATCGCGGTATCTGGGCGTTCAAGAAAAAACAAAGTTCGAGTTTTATGTGGCTTTGAAAAGAATTTGACACACGAAACTGTGCTCAGGCAACAAAAATCTAAGAAATAATTCCAAAATCACATGTAAAATGCTTGTAAGCACGATAGAATGGAAGTGCACCTAGCTCGCATTTCGCGTGAAATTGCTGTGAATGATGGGTAAGCAACTCAATATGGGATAGGCTTCATGCAACAGGCAATTTACGATAAGACCGATAAAGGGCGGGACGAAATCGCGACACGCAAGTATCAATTGCAATCGCGCTTACGTTCTTTATTGGTATTGATCGACGGAAAAAAAACCGAACCTGAATTGATACAAAAAATCGGTGGCTTAGGTTTAGATCAAAATAGCCTGAACGAGCTTTTAAATCAAAACTTTATTCAACGCGTCTCACTTGAAACAAAAGATGCACCACCTACAGTAGCGCCTATGACTCCCAGTGAAACGATGACTGCAACCTTGACCGACGAAGTTCCGGACACCATCAGCAACGCAATTGAGGATGAGCCACAAACGATTTTTGAGCCTGTCGCAGACGATGAAAATTGGAATTTCAATCTCGACGTGCTGCTAGTGGAAGAGGAAGAAAACCGCGAGAGTCGGGTGGATATGATGAAGCGTTTCTTGACCGAAACCATTAAAGAATGTCTGGGTATTAAAGGCTTCTTTCTGCAGCGCAAGGTTCAGAAAGCAAAAACCTTAAATGATATTCATCTCATTCGCCAGCCTTATGTCTCTGCGATTTTGTACGCAAAAGGGAAAGACAAGGCGATCGACATGCGCGATCAATTTGATCAACGCATGTATATTCGATTTTCTTTGGAAGATCCTGAATTTCTCGAAAATTAGGCGATGCCTTGACTCTCCAAATAGGCTTCGTAACTTCCTTGGAAGTCGATGATTTGACCTTCTTTGATTTCAATGACACGGGTCGCCAGAGACGAGACAAATTCACGGTCATGGGAAACAAAAATCAAAGTTCCAGCATATTTTTCCAGCGCTATATTGAGGGATTCAATCGATTCCATGTCCATATGATTGGTGGGTTCATCCATCAATAAAATATTGTGTCGACCCAACATTAACTTACCGTAAGTCATGCGGCCTTTTTCTCCGCCTGAGAGTACGCGTACCGATTTTTTCACGTCGTCACCACTAAATAACAAGCGTCCCAATATCGAACGCACAGCTTGGTCATCGTCGCCTTCTTGCGTAAAAGCACCCATCCAGTCGGTTAAGGATTTATCACTGGCAAATTCCTCGGTAGGGTCTTGTGGCATATAGCCTAGGTTGGCATTTTCTGCCCATTTAACTTGTCCACGATCAGCGCTCAACTGACAGACATCCTGCCCACCTATGCAGCGTAACAAAGTCGTCTTACCCGCGCCATTGGCACCAATAATCGCAATTTTTTCACCGGCTTCAACCATGATGTCAAAATTCTTGAACAGAGTTTTGTCATACGCCTTAACCAATCCCGACACTTCCACCGCAAGTCTATGCAATTTTTTCTCGCCATCAAAACGAATAAAAGGATTTTGACGGCTCGAGGGTTTGAGATCCTCGATTTTAATTTTTTCAATCTGCTTCGCACGCGAAGTTGCTTGGCGCGCTTTGGATTTATTGGCTGAAAATCGGCGCACAAAATCCTGCAATTCCAAGACTTTGTCTTTTGCCTTAGCGTTATTGGCTAATTGCTGCGCACGGGCTTGCGACGAGGCCAGCATATAGTCATCGTAATTGCCCGGATAAACCTTTAAGGTGCCATAGTCCATATCAGCCATATGGGTACACACTTGATTGAGAAAGTGACGATCATGCGAAATGATGATCATCGTCGAATTACGTTGATTCAAAATATCTTCGAGCCAGCGTATCGTATTGATGTCGAGGTTATTGGTCGGTTCATCGAGCAATAAAATATCGGGATTTGAAAACAGAGCCTGCGCCAACAAAACCCGCAGCTTCCAGCCGGGGGCGACGGCATTCATCAGGCCTTGATGCTGGTCGATAGCAATACCGACACCAAGCAACAACTCACCCGCGCGCGCTTCAGCGGTATAGCCATCGAACTCGGCAAACTTCGCTTCGAGATCAGCCGCTTTCATATAATCTTCGTCGCTGGCTTCGGGGTTAGCATAAATCGCATCACGCTCTTCCATTGCCGCCCACATTTCAACATGCCCCATCATCACCACGTCGAGCACTCGCCTATCTTCGTAGGCAAATTGATCCTGACGTAATTTACCCAAACGTTCATTTTGATCGAGCATGACCACGCCCGAAGAGGCTTCTAAGTCGCCACCCAGAATTTTAATAAAAGTCGATTTTCCGCAGCCGTTGGCACCAATCAAACCATAACGATTCCCCTCCCCAAATTTTACGGAAATGTTTTCAAACAATGGCTTGGGGCCAAATTGCATAGTGATATTTGCGGTAGATAACACGGAACAGCCTTTATGGAAATAAATACAATAAAATTACTAATAATTCGAATGGAATTGCAGACCAAACTAAAAGCCGCACATTATCCCAGATTTTATCGTCTTCTTCGAGTATTGCTTAAACCCAGCATCGCCTAGGAAAAGCCGCCCTCATCAAGCTTGTTAATAAAACCCAACAGAATTCCAAGAATTTTGAGTTTTTGCATGAACGTGGGTGGCAATTAAAATTCAAAAATAAGTGCTTAAAATGGAATAATATTTTAATTTTATAAATTTCCCAAAATTGAATTCGGACTTCAAGCACTTATCCACAATTCGCATCGAAATCGCCAGAAAATTAAAGAAAGAATTTTTATTTAGAAAATCCAATTTCTGATGTTTTAATTTAAAATTGCGCTACCTGCCAAACAGTGAACACGTCAAAAACGAGTCACAGAAGGCAGGTCATTTATTCAGCTACACGCGAAATTTCAACAGTAAGGAAAACGAAATGAAGAAATCTAAATTGCTACTAGTTTTTGGATTGGCCGCTGCAATTAGCGCCATGACAGCCAGTATGAGCGTCACCGCAGCACCACGCACGATGGTAGAAACAAC
>JAHFQV010000114.1 GCA_023259175.1 Oxalobacteraceae bacterium
TTTTTGGCGGCTGGTTTGGCGGCTGCTTTTTTAGCTGCTGGTTTCGCTGCTGGTTTAGCGGCTGCTTTTTTGGCGGCTGGTTTCGCTGCTGGTTTAGCGGCTGCTTTTTTAGCTGCTGGTTTAGCGGCCGGCTTAGCAGCTGCTTTCGCTGCAGGTTTAGCGGCTACTTTTTTTGCGGCTGGTTTAGCCGCTGCCTTTTTGGCCGCAGGTTTCGCTGCAGCTTTCTTGGCTTCTGGAGGGATTGCCATTTTGTTTCTCCTTCACGTAAGTCGGAAAAAAATCAGATTAAAGTTAAAATCCGCTCACTTTTCTACAAGCGGATTATTCATCGGCGCAAACACGATATCTGGTTGCGCTAATGAATTCGGCACCCACCTCAGACGCTTTATTGCCATAATTGGCGACTAACGCGCTGCGAGGCAAATTGGCATCATCACTACCTTTTCTTTTTCTATTTGAGGTAGCTGGCATCGATTTTCACAAGATCAAATCATGCCGACAATCGCCAAAAAACATGCTGATCAACTCAGCACAGGAATTTTTTAGTGAAGAAGAACGTCCCTATTCGTCCTTCAACCGAGATTTTCCATTAGGCGCACCTGCGGTGCTATTTGTGCGTTGACGGCGCATTTTCGGCCATTTTTGTTGCTCTTCGTTGCCAATAGCTAGCTATTGGCGCCTCATTCGCAGCAAAACTGTCTCGAAAAGTGCATCCGTCATCATCACAAATCCTAATGGAAAATCTCGGTTCAATAATCATTAAAACGACGCTCAACAAGCACAAAAGCGCGACGCCCGAAAACTCCGGGGGTCACGCCAAGACACAGATCAAAACTCATCGGTCTATAACTGTTCATTCAGTTTTGTGTAGCCTTTCCATTCGGCTGCGCATCCGAGCGATGCTTAATCAAGAACTCGATAATAATTTTATTCCCAGTTGAGTGCGCCACCTGTTTGGTATTCGATCACGCGGGTTTCAAAAAAATTCCGCTCTTTTTTCAGATCGATCATTTCACTCATCCAAGGGAAAGGATTTTCTTCAGCCGGAAATAAAACATCGAGTCCAATTTGTTGCGCGCGACGATTTGCGATGAATCGTAAATAGCCTTTAAACATAGGCGCATTTAATCCAAGCACTCCTCGCGGCATTGTATCCTCTGCGTACCGATATTCCAACTCCACCGCACGTAAAAACAACGATTTAATTTCGTCGCGAAATGCAGCGGTCCACAAATGCGGGTTCTCCATTTTAATCGTGTTGATCAAATCGATTCCGAAATTGCAGTGCATGGATTCGTCGCGCAAGATGTACTGGTATTGTTCCGCCGCACCCATCATTTTATTCTGACGACCGAGCGCAAGAATTTGCGTGAAGCCGACATAGAAAAAAAGTCCTTCCATCAAACACGCAAAAACGATCAGCGAACGCAATAGCGTTTGGTCCGCTTCCGTAGTGCCCGTCTTGAATTCCGGGTTGGTGAGCACATCAATAAATGGAATTAGGAATTGATCTTTATCGCGGATGGATTCGACTTCGTTATACGCATTAAAAATTTCAGCTTCATCCAAACCAAGTGACTCAACGATGTACTGGTATGCATGCGTATGGATCGCTTCTTCGAAGGCTTGACGCAATAAATATTGACGACATTCGGGCGCGGTGATGTGACGATAGGTGCCGAGCACAATATTATTTGCGGCCAAAGAATCTGCAGTCACGAAGAAACCGAGATTGCGTTTGACGAGCCGACGTTCATCTTCGCTCAAGCCATTTGGATTTTTCCACAGCTCGATATCGCGCTGCATATTAATTTCTTGCGGCATCCAATGATTCGCACAACCAGCTAAATATTTATCCCAAGCCCATTTGTATTTGAACGGCACGAGTTGATTAACGTCGGTCTGTCCGTTGATAATTCGCTTGTCCGCCGCATTGACGCGGCGTGCTTTGTCCTGCTCAGATACCTGCTCAGGCTTGCTAGTTGAGACGAGCCCTAACTCTAAATCCTGACGCTGCTGACCCTGATTGCGCGCCTGAAATTGCTCAAACGCGCTCGCCTGCATCGCCGCTGGTAGCGGACGAGTCGGGGCTGCTGTCGGTGCCGCTGGTACGATTTCTTCATCCCATGAAAGCATGTGATTTTCCTTTTCTGTGTTTCTTCTACTTTGTTCGGCTTATTTTTTTCAACGCATCCTGCAGCGCTCTATTCAAGCTATTGGCAAGCTTCGCATTCCTCAAAACCAGGATCGCCCGGACGCAAATAACACGCCGCACCTTCTATGGTTTCGGCACTTGCGCTCGCCGCTTCCGCAGCTGCGGCAAAAGCGCTGTGACCGCCATCAACCGCAACGGCATTTAAAGCGCCGGTTTTACTGGTTGATTTTTCAGTATGCGTCGCCCCTATCGTGCGCAAATAGTAAGTCGTTTTCAAACCACGTAACCAAGCCAACTTATAGGTTTCATCTAACTTTTTACCGGATGCACCCGCCATGTAGATGTTTAAGGATTGTGCTTGATCTATCCATTTTTGGCGACGCGAGGCAGCTTCAACCAGCCATGTCGGACTAATTTCAAATGCAGTGGCATACAGTTCGCGCAGGTCCTCAGGAATCCTATCGATCTTCGCCAAACTACCATCAAAGTATTTCAAGTCGGAGATCATGACATCGTCCCACAAACCGCGCTCTTTCAAATCACGCACCAGATGTTCATTAATTTCGGTGAACTCGCCGGAGAGGTTAGATTTGACGTACAAGTTTTGATAAGTAGGTTCAATGCACGCTGAGACTCCGATAATGTTGGAGATCGTGGCAGTCGGCGCGATCGCGATACAGTTAGAATTGCGCATACCGTATTGCTTGATACGTTCACGCACCACGGTCCAATCCATCGATTCCGATGCATCCACTTCCAAATAACCGCCACGCTCTTGCAATAATAACTGCACTGAATCTTGCGGCAATATCCCACGATCCCACAAAGAACCTTGGTAGGAACTATAACGTCCGCGCTCTTGTGCCAGTTCAGTCGAAGCTAAGTAAGCGTAATAGCACACCGCTTCCATTGAAGTATCGGCAAAACTAAGTGCCGCTGTACTGGCATAAGGTGTCCGCATCATGTGCAAGCAATCCTGAAATCCCATGATGCCAAGTCCGACCGGACGATGACGCAAATTCGAGTCGCGCGCTTTCTTCACTGCATAGTAGTTAATGTCGATCACGTTATCAAGCATGCGCATTGCGGTTGTTACCGTGCGCTTGAGTTTTTCGTGATCGAGCTTGCCCTCTTTCATATGGGCGGGCATATTGACCGAACCTAAATTACAGACGGCTATCTCGCTGTCGTTGGTGTTTAAGGTGATTTCGGTACACAAATTAGAGCTATGCACCACCCCTACATGCTGCTGCGGTGAACGGATATTGCAAGGGTCTTTAAACGTAATCCAAGGGTGTCCAGTTTCAAACAGCATGGACAACATCTTGCGCCATAAATCCAGAGCAGCGACTTTTTTGAAAAGCTTTAATTCGCCGCTGGCCGCTTTTGCTTCATAACGGGTATAGGCTTCTTCAAATGTTTTACCGTATTTATCATGTAAATCAGGGACATCCGAAGGTGAAAATAAAGTCCAGTCGCCCTTCTCCATTACGCGTTTCATGAACAAATCAGGAATCCAATTGGAGGTATTCATGTCATGGGTGCGGCGGCGATCGTCGCCGGTATTTTTGCGCAACTCCAAGAATTCTTCCACGTCCATGTGCCAAGTTTCAAGGTAAGCACAGACCGCACCTTTACGTTTACCACCTTGATTGACTGCCACCGCCGTATCATTGACCACTTTCAGGAAAGGCACCACGCCTTGCGATTTACCATTGGTACCTTTGATGTGCGCACCCAAAGAGCGTACTGGTGTCCAATCATTACCCAAGCCGCCGGCATATTTGGCAAGCAAAGCGTTTTCTTTAATCGCTTCATAAATGCCATCGAGATCGTCGGCCACGGTCGTTAAATAGCAAGACGACAGTTGCGAACGCTGGGTGCCACTATTAAAGAGCGTCGGAGTCGAACTCATAAAATCAAAGCTAGACAAAAGATTGTAGAACTCAATCGCCCGCGCTTCGCGATCAATTTCATTCAAAGCCAGGCCCATCGCGACTCGCATATAAAATGCTTGCGGCATTTCAATCCGAGTTCCGTTGATGTGCAAGAAATAGCGGTCATACAAAGTCTGCAAGCCGAGATAACCGAATTGTAAATCACGCTCTGCGACCAAGGCCTCCGCCATTCTTTTGAGGTCAAATTGGCCGAGCTTGGCATCCAAGAGTCCTGCCTCTATGCCCTTTTTAACGAACTTCGGAAAGTACTCGAGGTATTCTGCGACCGCATCTTTTTGCGCAACTTCGCGGCCAAAAACTTCTTTACGCACGGTATGCAATAACAAGCGTGCCGTCACCTGACTATAGGCCGGCTCTTTTTCCATCATGGCCCGCGCCGCCAAAATAGCTGACTTGTGCAGCTCCTCGACAGGCACGCCGTCGTAGATATTTTTCAGTGTTTCAACCAAGATCGCTTCGGCATCGACCAAATTCTCCAAGCCGACACAGGCCGCGCCTATCATGGCGCGCACTTGGGCCACTTCGAGTACTTGGGCTTGACCATCAACGATGATATGAATTTTGGGCGCTGCGATTTCAGATTTCGAATTTTGCTGCGCTTCCAATTGCACGCGACGCTCTTCCATCCGCTTGGCACGATACAAAACATAAGCACGCGCCACATCATGCTCACCCGAACGCATCAGGGCTAATTCCACTTGATCTTGAATATCTTCAATGTGAAAGGTGCCGCCATTCGGTTGACGACGCATCAAGGCAGTCACCACGCTCGCGGTCAATTGCTCTACCAGTTCACGGATACGGGCTGAAGCGGCACCTTGACCACCGCTGACCGCCAAAAAGGCCTTGGTCACGGCAATCGCAATTTTGGAAGGTTCAAACCCAACCACGGCGCCGTTACGACGAATGATGCGATAGTCGCTGTAGGTGGCAATCGGCGGGACGGAATGAGGGTTTGGGGAGTGACCTAGCGCTGCGCTAGTGTCGAATGTTGGACTTGGAGATATTTCGATAGAAGAATGCATTTCGCCCCCTTAGTAAGGTCTTTTTAAATGGGAATCGCGCTTGATAGTTGCTGACGACTACAACCAATCAATTTAAATCAGATTCTGGAAATTGAGATCGATGGGTGGCTAGAGCCTGACATCTTAGGTCGAAAGTCTTACCGCAAAATGGAAGGACTGACTGAATAAACTAAGGCTGTCTGATTTTTCTTATCACCACCAAAAACACTAGATATAGTGTCCTTATCTCGAATTTCACTAATTCTAGTGCCCCAGCACCCGCAACGCAACCGCTTTTTACACACAAGGGCGAAGTTTATTTTTTCCGATGCAGCGACTTATGTTTGACTTCACAGAACCCACAAATTTACGCAGCTCAGAAGGTAAGTGACCACTAACTTAGGCCTGCCCAAAAACTGTGCAAGCCCTACTCCAAGGCATTTTTGAAAAATCATTCCGACGAACGGCATTACCCATGCGCTGAAATTTTCCGCAACTGGTTACGCGGATAGATACGTGGATAGATGCGTAGATAGATACGTGGATAGATGCGTAGATAGATACGTGGATAGATGCGTAGATAGATGCGTGGATAGATGCGTAGATAGATACGTGAATAGTTTATTTCAAACTAGGGAGAGCACGACAATGGGAAACTAATTTAAATTAAACCCAAGCCAAAGCATGTCGATACGCAGACCAATCAAAATGCGGTCCGGGGTCAGTCTTACGGGTGGGGGCGATTTCCTGATGGCCTGCAATATGCGTGATGGGATAGTGCGCCAACAAACTTTGGGTCAAGCGAAAGAGACTTTGATATTGCACGGCTTCAAACGCGAGTTCGTCACAACCTTCCAACTCAATACCAATTGAAAAATCATTGCAATTGGTTTGCCCTAAAAACTGCGACTCACCCGCATGCCAAGCGCGCGCCAAACTGGAAACACATTGCACAAGCTGCCCATCGCGTCGTATCAAAAAATGGCTGGAAACACGCAGGCCGCGCAAACTGTTAAAACTAGGATGGGCCTCGTAATCGAGCTGATTCTGAAACAAATCAAGAATATAGCGGCCACCAAATTGTCCCTTCGGCAGGCTCACATTATGTATAACCAGCAAGGAGATCGCCACACCATCGGGGCGCGCCCCGAAATTAGGCGAGGCACACACATCGGCGGCTGCGCACCAACCTTGCGCATCGAAGCGCCACAGCGGCGGCACCGCGCTCAGTGGATAGGCTTGATGTAATGGTCGCGCTAACACCCTGTCACCTATTCGTCTTCTTTAATCTGCAATTTCTGTATCGTGTACCGTAATTGGCGAAAACTAACGCCCAATAGTTCGGCCGCTTGGGTACGATTGTGTCGCGTTTGTTTTAAGGCTTTGCGAATAATTTCGCGCTCCACGCCTTCCAAATAAACGGGTAGCGAGCAAGGAAATTCTGGAATCAGAAAATGTCCGTCGCGGATCCAGGCGTGAGCTGCGGGCGATGCGCCACTCACATTTTCCGGCAGCGCCATCTCCTGCGACGCAATCGTACTGGGCGCGGTCGCTGGGGGTATCAAGAAACTAGTCAAAGGCTTGAGTTTCAATCCCAAATCGATCACATCAATACAGCCTTCATTGGCGAAGGCGGCGGCGCGTTCTAAGATATTTTCCAACTCGCGCACATTGCCGGGAAAATCGTAAGCTTGCAAAGCCTCTAGCGCGCCGATACTAAAGCTAATCGGATAAGCAGGATGCGATAATTTGAGCAAAATCGCGCGTGCCAAATCACCGACATCGCGCAGACGTTCGCGCAGGGGCGGCAAATTGAGCTCAATCACGTTCAGCCGATAATACAAGTCTTGGCGAAATTTTCCGGCACTCACGCAATGCGCTAAATTTTGATGGGTCGCGCTCAAAATACGCACGTCAACCGCTTCTTCTGTGGTCGCGCCTATCTTGCGCACTCGCCTTTCCTGAATCGCACGTAGCAATTTAACCTGCATCGCCAAAGGTAAGTCAGCCACTTCATCGAGCATCAAGCTACCGCCATTGGCTGCTTGAAAAAATCCATCGCGATCTTCCGTCGCACCGGTAAAGGCGCCCTTGCGATAGCCAAAAAACTCAGCTTCCATCAGGGTTTCGGGGATTGCCCCACAGTTGACGGCAATGAAGGCCTTCTCCGCGCGCGGACTATGCCGATGAATTTCGCGCGCAGCCAATTCTTTTCCGCTGCCAGATTCACCCGTGATAATCACAGGTGCCATGCTGCGCGCCAGTCGCGTAATCTGCTCACGCACATGTTGAATTTCTTCGGACTGCCCAATCAAATACGAAGGTGCGGTATTTTTTTCCACCGGCACCGCCATTGGCACCGCCTGAATCGGCTTTAAATCCTGAATCTGAAGTGCAGACAACACCAACTTACGCAACTGGTCCAGCGCCACCGGTTTCGAGACGTAATCAAAGGCACCCGCCTTAAGCGCGATGACAGCATTCTCAGCACTACCATAAGCGGTAATCACCGCAATCGGTGTATTTTTGTAGAGGCGTGAAACTTCATCGACCAACTCTATCCCCGTCCCATCAGGCAGACGCATATCGGTCAAGACTAGGGAATAAGTTTGCTTATTTAAAAAACGTCTGGCGGCACTCAAGGTTTCTGCAGTATCCACCGACAGACCCATTTTGATCAAAGTGATTTCCAATAACTCACGCAAATGCGCTTCGTCATCGATGACTAAAATACGAGGAGGGGAAGCTTCTTTCATGGGCTATTTACATGGACTATTTATTCAGACGAGGAGAAAACGATTACGAAGCGCCCACCCGGTTCGATGCCATGTGTGATCGTATCGTCGTTACGGTATTCGTAATCAAGCACCGCATGATTATTTAAGCAAAGTTCACGTGCCATATACAAGCCCAAGCCGGTACCTTTGCTAGAAGTAGTATAGAACGGTTCGAACAAATGTGAACGCACTTTCGCAGAAATGCCAGGGCCATCGTCCTGAATATGCAACTCACGCCGAGTGCCGTTGGCAATTTTGATGGTCAAGCGTATGCAACCGGGCCTACCGCTGGCATAACGCGCCGCATTCGATAATAAATTCGTCATCACCTCATGCAAATGTCCCAAATCAAAGAGCACAAAAAATCCACCCGCATCCGTCACCTGAATCACGTCCATCGCCAAACCACGGGTCTCCAAAAATTCATGGGCGATATTACGCAATTCGTCATTCAGCAAAAACGGCTTCAGATTGGTTTGTGCTTTTCGCGACAGCTTCAAAATATCTTCGATCAGCTGATTTAAACGCGTCACATTATCTTCAACAATTTTCAACAAACGTTTCGACTGCATCTCGTTATGAACATCTTCACTCAGGAGCGAAGCGGCATAGGAAATTGACGCTAAAGGATTCCTTACTTCATGAGCGATACTCGCAGTAAGCCGACCCATCGAGGCAAGCTTAAGTTGCTGCGCCTGATTTTCGATGTCCGACACATCCTGCATAAAAATCAGCGTGCAAGGCGTGATTGCGGTCACGCCATTTTCAAAATCATTCTCATCTATCGACACAAAGCGTAGCTTTAGATGCACACTCGCGTCGGGCCGTTCATGCTCGGGCAGTTCATAATTGGACACATCATCGGTGTAGGAATGGGCTTGATGATCAAGATGGTGTCGGATAATCACAAAAGAAGCGCCTTCATTGCGCAACCAGCTTGTAGTATTGGGCTTGGTGCCGTCAAGCCAGTTATTCATCGCCTGGGCGATCGGCAACAACTGCGGAATTTGAGTCAAACGTGCGCGCCGACCGCGATTGGCAGTTAACACCGTCAGCCCCAACATTCGCCCCGCGGCTGGATTAAACTCTAAAACATCCCCCAGTTTATCGACCACCAAAATGCCATCGCCCATATCGGCGATCACGGTGCGATTAATCGCCTGTTGCAGAAATAAAGCCGAACCACGCTCTTTGGCTAACTCTTCCTGTCGCAATAAATTTTGCGCCATGCGATTAACGACGTACACCACTGCAAAAAAAGTCGCACCATAAAAACCGGACTGTGAAATCAAATTACTTTCATCGTTTTGCAGGATTTGATAAGCGCTCACCAACAACAGGAACAAAGCCACCATCGCGACGAAAAACAAGGCCAGCGACATTGAAGCGAGAATGCCGACACCCGCCAAAGGAAACAAAAACAAGATCGCGATTCCGCTCTTACTGCCACCCGTTCCCAAGTAGAAAACAGCAATAAACAATAAATCGAAACTAATCTGCGCAACCAACTGCAGCAAAAATCGCCTTTGGTACGCGCGTTTAATAAAAATAAAAAAACCCGCACCGATCACATAAATCGTCGCGCAAAAGGGCAAAATGGAGGTATTCGTAAACCAAGAATCCTGCGGCAGCCTGACACTAAAAAACGCCAATAAAACCAGCGCAATCAGGAGCCGCGAAACATTCAACGTTTGTAGCGAGCGCCACAAGGTCGCATTGACCGTATACACCGTATGATTGGGCAAACTGGTGTGCATCATGACTTAGACTGCGTCTGCGTCTGAGTTTGGGAATACTTATCACAGCACGACTCGCAACAAAAACGCTGCTCAGCTTTTAAAACTGACTCCGACTGCGGCACATACACTTGGCACTGTGCGCAACACACCATCACCTCAGCCGACTTGCTTTCTGGATTCGCAGCGCCACCTGCAGCACGAAAAAAATCCTGTGAGGGTCGATCTCCTGCACGATTTTGCTGCTTACGAAAGGCCAGCCATATCAGCACTAACAGTATCAGCCAAGGCAAAAATCTCATGAAATACTCCGATGCAAAAGCACTTCCAACACGAAGCGACTTCCCACATAGGCCAATAATAAGCTAGTGAAACCAAACAAAGTCATGCGCAAAACCGACTTACCACGCCAACCGCGCCAATACCGCCCCAACAGCAAAACGCCGAACAAAAGCCAAGACAGCAACGAGAGCAAGGTCTTGTGGTCAAACTTAAATGGCACACCCAAAAATTGTTCAGAAAAAATCACCCCTGACAAGACCGTCAAACTCAACAAAACAAATCCTAACGCCACCATCGAAAACAAAATCTGCTCCATTTTCAAGAGCGCTGGCAGCCGATTCAAGGCCTTATCCAACCACAGCGGCAAAGATTGAACGCGGGAACGGTGCAGACTTTTATCCTGAAACACCATCACCAAAGCATGCAAAGCGGCGATCATCAAACTACTATAAGCGAGCAAAGCAACGCCCACATGCCAAGGGAACATCAGGGTTTTACCTTCAAGAGAAATCAATCGCCCCGGAAAAAACAAGGGCAGGACACTAAACAAAGCTGCTTGCGGCAATAGCAAAATTCTCAAACTATCCAAGGAAAAATTTCGGTTTTCGACGATATACACTAAGATCGCCACCCATACCGCTGCAGACAACATCACGGCAAATCCGATACGCAAAGCATGCGGCGCAAACACGCCAAAGCCCAGTGCCAAACCATGCGCCACAAAAGCGCAAGCACACAAGCTCAAAACCAAGCCCTTGCGTTGAGGAGAAAACGCTGCACCGATCAGGTAGAGCGTCAAAGCGATGAGAGAGAAATAGATTTGCATGATTCAAGTTTACACTATGTTTTCGATTTCTTTCCCATTTTGCCAGAATACCCAGGGCGATTGCACGAATAAAAGAACCTAAAA
>JAHFQV010000210.1 GCA_023259175.1 Oxalobacteraceae bacterium
CCATACCACCGGCGTTTTGAACGGACGCGCACGCTTGGCATCCGTTTTACGCAAGATCAGCACTGCGATTGCCACCATGAAGAACGCAAAGAGCGTACCGGAATTGGAAATATCGGCTAACTGTCCCACGGGGAAGAACGCTGCCGCTATCGCAACAAAGATACCCGTTACGATGGTCATCAACCACGGTGTTTTCCATTTAGGATGAATATCCGCCAGTTTTTCCGGTAAGAGTCCATCGCGTGCCATCACAAAGAAGATACGCGTTTGACCGAAAATCATCATCAAAATCACGCTAGGAAGCGCGATACTTGCAGCAAGCCCGACCAATTTCGACACTTGGTCAAAGTGCAGTTTGCTCAATACCTCGGCTAAAAGTTCATGTGAACAAACGATAGGGGTATTGCCTTGCAAGGCCAAGTCTTTACAACGAGCGAGGAATTCAGCCGAGTCGGGAGACAACACGGCACCAGTCAATGAGGTAATCGGTTGCGCACCGACAGAACCGACCACGCCGGCCGCTATCAGCATGTAGAAAACCGTACAGATACCAAGTGAGCCTATCAGGCCAATCGGCACATTTCTTTGTGGATTTTTGGTTTCTTCAGCGGCGGTAGAAACGGCATCGAATCCTACATAAGCAAAAAATATTGAGGCTGCTGCACCGACCACGCCCACGCCGCTGCCTTGCGACCCGAGCCAGCCATTGGGCAACATCGGTGTGAAATTTTCGCCGCTGACCATGGGGAGCGTAATGACGATGAATGCGGTTAACGCGGTGACTTTCACCGCAACGAGTATGGCATTGACTTTCGCGCTTTCGCTAGTGCCTTTGACTAATAGCATGGTGATTACCAGCGCTACGATGATCGCTGGAACATTCACGATGCCGTGACTAAAATCGACAGAGGGCAGATTTCCTACCATTGACCAAGCAGGACCATGCGCTAACACTTCGGGAAGTGCGAATCCGGTGGCTTTTTGGATCAGTCCCATG
Organism: Oxalobacteraceae bacterium; assembly: GCA_023259175.1. Classification (GTDB taxonomy): domain Bacteria; phylum Pseudomonadota; class Gammaproteobacteria; order Burkholderiales; family Burkholderiaceae_D; genus Undibacterium. Next base: position 998 of record JAHFQV010000210.1, read on the forward strand.
ACATACCCCGACCAACCAACACAAACAGCTGCGGCAGCGACGGCGTATTCAAGCACTAAGGCCCAACCGACTGTCCAAGCCAAGAGCTCACCCATCACCGCATAAGTGTAGGTGTAGGCGGAGCCCGAGACAGGCGCCATGGCAACCAATTCGGAGTAGCACAGCGCAGCCACGGCACAAACAAAGCCAGCGATCACAAACGAATACATCATGCCCGGCCCCGCTTTTTGTGCGGCGGCGGCAGTCAGGACAAAAATGCCGGTTCCAATAATGGCACCAATCCCTAGCATGGTGAGTTGAAATGCACCCAAGGAACGATGCAGAGATTTTTTCTCCGCCGTTGCTAAGATAGCGTCTAGTGATTTAACGCGCCAATTAATCATATTTCACCCTCATTGATGGACTCAAGCTCAAGTATATGTATAAACATTTTTTTCTCGACTTTGATGGAGATGTTCCCAGCTGAAGTCGGAAACCGACTGGGTACAAGCAATGCTCGATAGCCATAAAATCGCCTTTGGATATATCTGCAATGCCAGGCAGGTATTGCGGAACTATGATACCAAAAAATTAGTTAAGTTCCATGAAATTGGGTGGAACTTGCAAACGGGTGAATTTGATGAATCACCTTTAAGGTTTCATCGGGCGAGTTTTCGTGCGGAGGTATCTTTCGTGGCAGCTTTGCCTCACGATCTTATCTTGTCGTTAGACCGGATGCGTAGTGAGGTAAATATTAACCAGTTGCTCAATGTTGTCTTGGTAAGCATAAAATTTCTTGTCAAGCTCATAGAGTTGGCCAGTCAATTTTTCACTTAGCTCGTTCAGCATATATTCCCGACGATTTATCCCTTGAGGTGATTTTCCAGAGAAGACTAGATCAGCTGCGGACAGTAGTAGTCGTCTTGTGAATTGCGCGCCAATGCAATCGAGTGCAGAGAGCGTTTCGAGGTAGAAATCGCCAGCGGAGTTAAGAAAGAACTGATGGAACCCGCCGTTATTGACTTCAGACTCAAGCCACCACACACAGTAGACAATTTGATCGCGTTTAGACAAGGATGCGAATCCACTTGACTCGCAGCGCTTGGATATTTTGTCGAAAGCGTCAGGATAGCGTTGCATACATGCCTATTGAAACAATCGTTCGAAATTGGAGGCGGCATCCGACTTGCCAGAAGATGTTCTCTTGATCAAAGGGGTAGGTGTCTCTTCAGACATCAGGCTCATTCTTTATTCCAAGTACCTTCGCTTCCAATTCGGAGAGCGCGGGGAGCTGGACAGCTTGAAATAGGATGTCAGGGAATTCAGTAATTAACGACCAGTTATTCTTGATTATTGCGGCCTGTTCACGCATTTGCACCAACTGATTGTGGTCACTTGCTGCGCGGTAGGCCCTCACAAAACTTTCTCGTACTGTGGGCTCTAGGTAAATGCAGTTTTGTTCCCACCAAGCTTGACACTCGATGACTACCGTGCCCACCTCATCGGTGTACGTGGCGGCAACGAGTTTTCGCCAGTGTGTGAATGCTTCTTGATGCACTTGGAGTCGACGATCGACCGCAGCAAGGCGTAGCTGATGCCTAGCCTTAAGTTCTTCGATGAGTGTCGCGTATTGAGTTCGAACATCTTCAATTTTGTCTGTTATGTCTTTGATGTCTTCTCGCGTTGCAAGGTTTTCGGCTTTTCGCTTGGTGTAGGCACTGAAGAACGAACCAAGCAACGCGACGAGCAGCGCAATCACATATGCCCACCAATGAAACCCCAAGCCCTCCTTCAGCGCGGTTTCGACGATCTGCTTGACTTGCTCGGGCGTTAAGTTCATTTGTAACCTAAAGTGGTTATATTTTCAAAATGAAAATATAACCGACAGACTCGACCTTTGCAATTTGTTTCAGTTGTCTCAAAACACCCGTGTACCATTAGCTCAAACGAAATATGCAAAAAAACTTGCGATAAGCGAGTCGAAAAAAGTGCAGTTCGATTAAGCTTACTCCAAGTAGAATGGCAGTCGTGAATGGCGGTGATGGTGGAAAATGATCGTCAGCGCCGTGCTTATATACGTGCTCCTTTTTGCAGCCGCTGAATTTAATCCTATTACTCAATTTATGCTCCGTACTTCCCTATTTTTATTCCTCTGTATGGTTGCGTCAAATTGCAACGCAGAAGAGACGGATACTGTTTTTCTAGGGCGTGTTATCAAGAATGAGCACGTTGATATAAAAATACCCTGTCCAGAGAATTCAATTTGCATGTATTCGTGGTTTAAATGGACGCTGGATGTGAAGCGCGTGATTAGTGGTTCGC
>JAHFQV010000115.1 GCA_023259175.1 Oxalobacteraceae bacterium
ATCTTCTTTGTGATGGCACGCGATGGACTCTTACCGGAAAAACTGGCGGATATTCATCCTAAATGGAAAACACCGTGGTTGATGACCATCGTAACGGGTATCTTTGTTGCGATAGCGGCGGCGTTCTTCCCCGTGGGACAATTAGCCGATATTTCCAATTCCGGTACGCTCTTTGCGTTCTTCATGGTGGCAATCGCAGTGCTGATCTTGCGTAAAACGGATGCCAACCGTGCCCGTCCGTTCAAAACGCCGGTGGTATGGTTGGTCGCACCATTGGCGGCGGGAGGTTGTTTATTCTTGTTCTTTAATTTACCGACTGCCGCGCAATTAGTATTGCCCATATGGGGAAGCGTAGGTTTAGTGATTTACTTCCTCTACGGTCGCAAGCATTCCCATTTGGGCAAGGTTAAGGATACGCAATAATTGGGAACAAAGAGCGTTCAAGGCAAAAAATCATTCGCCTCGACCAATTCCCAATTGGGCATTTCTTGTACGCAGCGGCGCAATAGGTAGTTATGACCCGCGCCATACAAGACGACGATACGATCACCCGGTTTCGCGTTTTGAACAAGTCGTGCGCAGATACCCAAATTGCGTTCGGTCCAACTGCCTAACAAATGCGCGCCCGGTTGTTGTTTGCCTGCGCCATAATTAAGTACGCCCACGTACCAGGCGTGGTCGGCTTGACTCGCCGCAGGCAAATTCATTTCGCGCAGTATTTGTGAGATGGTTTGCGTTTTTTGTTTTTGTTCGAAGGTTTTTCCACGCTGCTCCGCGGCTTTCATTAAAGCCTCCAATTCCGCTTGCCGTCCAGTCTCGTTGGCAAATTTCATCACGTCTTCGAAGGGAAAATCACCATCGACATCGATCCCCATGACCTCTTGATGCCCCAGTTGCTTGGCTAGACGAAATCCAATTTGATCGATCTCGTTCCGGCTACTCGAAACACGTTCTGCCAGATACTTCGCGTAACTCGGAACTGCATGGTTTGGATAGGGGTCGCCATTCACTTCAACGGCCACCTTCGTCGGCTTAAATCGGGCGACACCATCCACCACTGCCTGTATCTGTTTTTGGCGCTCCGGCAGTAAGACATCATCGACCTTGGTTTTAATCAAATCCAAACCAGGATTCGCAAAATGATAGCTACCCAATACCATCACCCGTACTGACTGTTCCTGCTGTGCATACGCCATGCCGGACATGGCCATACTCAAGCCCATGCAATAAGTCACAAATTTTTTCATTAGCTTACTCCTTCGAATTAGTTAAAATCTCGCTTAAACAGCCTGTGCACTATATCGAAGGAAAATAAGTTATTTTTTAAGTTTGCGACCAACTGCAAAATACGTGGTTTAGATTGCTTAAACCTAAATTTGTGACGGAAAAATAAAATACGCTTATCGCCTATTTGCCGAGGCCTCGCGCTGCAAACAGCGTTGCAACCCTGCTTCATCAATCTGATTGCCTGCGTGTCGCCATAGCAAAGAATCGATGCGGTCACAGCCCCAAAATAATTCGCCATTCAATACAAAAGTGGGTACGCCAAATACACCCACATCGACGGCCCTAGCAGTCGCCTCAATCAACCTTTGTTTAATCATGGGCGTTTCCATTTGCAACAACAAGGTTTTGGCCTGCAAATCACATTGCTTGGCAATGTCTTCCAGTACAGCGGGATCGGTGAGGTCGCGTCCATCTTCCCAAGCCGCATTCATCAAAGCTTGAGCGAAATGCTTACGCTCCTCTCTATCCTCAAGCGCACTACACATACGCAACGCTTTTAATGGATTGTAAGGATGCGTGGGTGGACCTTGCATGGCATATCCCCGCTGTGCTGCCAAACGCATGACATCGCGAAAAATATAGTCACGCTTCGCGGGAATTTCCGCTGGTCCAATATTGCCATGGGCATTTAAGACGGCGGCAAATAGAATGGGCTGGGTGTCAATCATCAACCCGGTTGCTTCCAGCCGCTTTATTTCTTTGCTGGCGAGCCAAGCGAATGGACTAATAGGGTCGAAATAAAACGTAAGGACAGGACTGATTTGAAGGTTCATATCACGCAGCTCCAGTGAGTTAGAGGAAGCTAGTCTAACAGAGCGCGCTTGAAGATGTTGAGCGGGGTATATTTTGAAGATGCGGTGCGCCGCGCCGTCGTAAGGCACTGCATTTACAGATCCTTGTACACTACACTAATGGATTTAAGGTTTAGTGAGGCGCGCCCGAAATGTGAAGTCACTATTTGACGATTTCATGTGCAAATTCCAATCCAAAAAAGTGGCAAGCCATGTAAAATCCGAATGCCATTTTATGCGGCAAATAATTTTCATCGCGGTATAAAACGATCTCATGCTACACTTATTGGTATCGTTTCCAATTTACTATGAGCGCCGCCAATTTCGCAGCGATAGACTGATAAAAACCAAGTCGCCTGACCCGGAGATCCCATGCACATCACCATGAGTACAACAGAAATTTTTCTGCTCGCCATGCTCATCATTTTTACTCTTCCTTACCTCATTTGGCGGATCGGAAAAATGGACTACTATGCTCCGCTAGTCGTGGTGCAAATTATCGTTGGAATTTTACTGGGCCCTGGCATTCTCGGTGCGGCTTTCCCCTCCTACTATCAATTTATTTTTAATCCCGCCGTCATTCAATCCTTAAATGGAATTGCTTGGTGGGCAGTAATGATTTTTGTGATGATCGCGGGAATAGAACTCGATCTAAAAAAAGCTTGGGAACATCGCCGGGAAAGTACGATCACCGCCGCGCTTGCGCTCGGCACCCCTATCGTATTTGGCAGTATCGCAGCCATCGGCATGCTGAGTTATCCGGGATGGATAGGTGCGAAGGGTATGCAATGGCAATTCGTTCTGGGGATAGGTATGGCGTGCGCAGTGACTGCATTACCTATCCTTATTCTCTTGATGGAAAAATTGGAAATACTACGCCAACCGATAGGCCAACGTATTTTGCGCTACGCCAGCTTAGATGATATTGCAATTTGGGGTGTGCTTGCCGTCATCCTACTTGACTGGAACCGGGTCGGTCGTCAACTTGGATTCTTGCTCGGGTTTGCCATCGCCACCCTAGCTTACCGTCGCCTGATGATACGCATTCCAGAACGTGATCGTTGGTATGTAGGATTGATCTGGTTAGCACTCTGTGGCTTTGGTGCCGATTGGTCGGGCCTTCATTTTATGGTCGGTGCTTTCCTAGCTGGCGCGGTGATGGACGCGCATTGGTTTAATCAAGAAAAAATGGATTTGATGCGTCACCACGTCTTATTGGCGATCATGCCCGTATTTTTCTTAAGCACAGGCCTACGTACCAACTGGGCAGTGGGTGGCACCATGGTGTTAATTGCGGCAGGGATTTTATTAATCGCCTCGGTCGCCGGAAAACTTATGGGCATTCATCTCGCCGGGAAAATTCTCAAATGGGAAAAAGGCGAAGCCTCCATCATCGGCTGGCTACTCCAAACCAAAGCATTAATCATGATTATTTTCGTCAATATCTTGCTCGACAAGGCCATCATCAGCAATGAAACTTTCACCGCACTTTTAATCATGGCCGTCGCCAGTACCATGCTGACTGTACCTGTGGTTTATCCGAAATTACAGCGGATGAAGTCTATTATTTTTCGTTCGACATGATGATTGCCTGCGCCGAGTAGGAGGGATTTCAATTTTCACGTGCATTAATTTTTGCTGTTTTCACGTAAGTATTACTTGCTTTCTTTTTTAGATCCGACTCGCTAATCTACAAGCTCATTTGACGACAATGCGCCAAATGAAAACGAAAGGAAACGGCATGAACCTTTCCTAGATTTAAACGAACAATAACGGAGATTTAAAATGAAATTATCAGCAAAAATTGCAGCCGCGGCCTGCCTGATCGCAGGCGCGAGCGGTGCCATGTTGACGCTACAAAGTGCCAACGCCGACGCAGGAAAAGGGATGCGCACGATCTACTATAACAATAGCAGTTTGCAATACGAAGTGGGCTTCACCATGAATCGAATTGGCTGCGGTGGCGGTATCAGCACCTACGGAACGGTCACGCCCTACAAGAAAGTGAATTCTTTCATTTGCGCTTAATTTCCCCCTCTCCCTATTTTTGAAAAAAGGGGATTTGCGCACGCTGAAATTCTTTTTGGCGTGCGTTTTTTACGTCAAACCCAAAATGAGCTTCCTTAACTTCTCGAATTTAAAAAAAATCGCTCCGCAACTCATCAACGAATAGCCGGGTTCAAACTCTCTTTCAGCGATTCACATGAAGCCCAACAGGAAAAGAAAATAACTTCTTCTCGTCCAACGTAAGCCGCCTATTCCCAGTAAAAAACATCACAAGAGCATTGATCCCTTCGTTTGTCGGTGTTCTGAGCAATAGCAAAGCGCCTCAGTGTTGTTGTTTTGCGCCTCTTAAAAACGATATTTCCCTTATTTAAATGATTTTATTCCGACAAGAAATATTTTTGATGGAGAGCGCGCTACAATGGCTTAAATTCAAATTATGCACAATTTCAGCCCTAAGGAATACGTCGTCACTGCTTTTTCACCGGCCGCTCAAGATAGTGCCGATAGTAAGGAGTAGGGTGAACAAATGTGGACGATTTCCATATTGGCGTGGGCTTGAAACCCTGCATTCTTTGAGTTCATAATTTGAGTTTTCTATCTGGGCTGAAGTTGAGCTGACGTTGAGTTGAAGCAGCACTGATTCTCAGCGACCGCTTTGGGAATAAGTAGGCAGAAAAAACTGGGTCGAAAATTTGCTGCTTTGTTGTAGTTCCCTGATCACCGTCAGTAATCGGCAAACGCCTTTTTTGGAGCAATATCCGATGATAAAAATAAGCGCTATTTCTTACAATAATGCAGCCCTTTCCGCCGAGCTCTCTGCTATTTTCGACTCAGAGGCACGCACGATAGGCCGTAGTACGGAAAATTATTTTGTATTAGAAGATCCGAAAAATCTCGTTTCTCGTTCGCAGGCATCGGTGAAAAGTGATGGCGATACCCATACCATAACCAACTTAAGTCTGGCCAACCCCATCCTCTTAAATGGAAATGAAATTGCCGTCAACGTCGAAACCCATTTACACGTCGGCGATACGCTCATGATTGGCCCCTATCTTCTGAAGACATTGAGCGCACAGAATGCGGCCAACAGCGCTGACGCAGTCGCTCAATCTACGCCAAACCATGCCCCAAGCGCAGACAGTACCAGCACATCAATGCACGCCGCGGAAAGCAAAGCCAAGCCTGGCGACGCTAACGATCATGCGGCGCTAATTTCTGCCTTTTTAAAAGGTGCGGGGCTCGATTCGCTCAAGCAGACACCTGAACTTACGCCAGAATTCATGGAGATGTTAGGCGAATTATTGGCCACCTCAGTCCAAGGTACAATGAAGCTCAACACCCTGCGTTCCCTCGTGAAACGAGAAGCAAAAGCAGATGTCACGATGGTCGTGGTCAGAAATAATAATCCAATCAAATTTTTACCCGATTGCGAAACCGTACTCAAACAAATGTTACGCAAAAAGATGCCTGGCTTTATGGGACCGACCGAGGCGCTTAACGACGCGTATCACGATTTACACGGCCACCAGCTCGGTTTTGTTGCAGGCGTTCGAGCTGCGATGGGCGATTTGCTGACGCGTTTAAATCCAGAATATGTCAGTCATTTACAGCAGCCGTCGGGGCTCGAAAAACTCCTCCCTTGGCAGCGAAAAGCCGCGCTATGGGATAGCTATGCAAAACAATTTGAAGTGCTGGCAATCGAATCGCAGGACGACTTCCGATCTGTTTTTGGCCCCGTGTTTTTGAAAGCCTACGAACAGGAAGTCGCGCGTTTCAATAACGACGCTCACGATGCCACGTAAGTCATTCCATAGACAAGAAAAAGCGCCCTTAAACAAGGCGTTAAACTTGTCAGCACCGACTTCACCAAGACAAACGGAGGAGCCTTTGCCGGAAAAATCTGAGCTGGGATTGTCCTTTGCCGAAATGATCGATATCGGTGGTCGACCATCGAATCAAGATGCCCTAGCAAGTGCCATTGAAAATAACTTGGCTTGCTTTGTGGTGTCCGATGGGGTGGGCGGCCATGTCGGCGGCGAAATTGCATCAAAGTTGATCACGGAAACCATCGTGCATCAATTTCGACAAGAATTAATTTTCAGCCCGCGCGCCCTGCAATCCTATGTTGCCGTGGCGGCGATGGAACTGGAAGAGCGTAAGAAAAGCGAAGCCCGCCTTAAAGAAATGAGCGCGACAGTTGCGGTGATCTTGATTGATGCGGCGAATGCAAGCGCGTTGTGGGCGCATCTGGGAGACACCCGCGTGTACCATTTTCGAAGCGATAAAATCCTTAGCGTCACCAAAGATCATAGTTTGGTTCAGCAATTAGTAGATGCGGGATATTGTACGCCCAATCAGTTAAACACCCACCCGCAGCGCAGCGTGTTGTATGCTGCGCTCGGGATGGATAGCGAAATGAGCGAAAGTAAAGAAGTCAGTATGGGTATGAGTGCGATCGAGGTAGACGATAGCTTTTTAATTTGTAGCGATGGGTTTTGGGAGTGGCTGAGTGAAAAAGACTTGGAATCCACACTGCAAACGACAGATACTATGCACAATTGGCTTAACAAAATGCGTGATATCGTGTTAAAAAATGCTAAGCAATCACGGTCACAGGATAATTACACTGCCCTAGCAATACGTTGCATAGAAAAGCTAGTCCCATGAAAGACCTTATGAAAGTAGCGGTTTCGCCCTGAACAAACTTATTTCCCGACTGATTTACTGACTGATTTACGCTTCCGATTAACTTACGAATTAACCCCAGCAATTTAGCCTACTAGAATGCAAGACACACTACCCATTCATATCGATCCAAACCCCAACAACCATTCAGAAAACTGCTTGGCGATAGGCACCATGTTGGCCGAATTTGAAATCGTAGGCGTGATCGGCGAGGGTGGATTTGGTATCGTTTATTTGGCCTACGATCATTCACTGCAGCGCACCGTTGCCATCAAAGAGTATGTACCCTTGGCGCTGGCCAAACGTGGCACCGGAAAAATGATCGCGATGCAGGCATCACGCCATCAGGCCGCTTTTGCGAGTGGCTTGCAAAGCTTTATTAAAGAAGCACGCATGCTGGCGAAATTCGATCATCCGGCTTTGATCAAGGTGTATCGATTTTGGGAAGAAAATAATACCGCATATATGGCCATGCAGTATTACCGTGGCGAGACGCTGAAAAATCTAATTCAGAATCAGCCAGAACTCGTCTCTGAAGCATGGTTGAAAAAAATGCTGAAACCCTTGCTTGAGGGTTTGGCTGCCTTATATCGTGTCAATATTTTGCACCGAGATATTTCACCCGATAACATCATGATTCAAGATAACGGTGAAGCGGTATTGCTCGATTTTGGGGCCGCCAGAAAAATCATCAACGAAATGACCAGCGGCGTTACCGTGATTTTAAAACCGGGCTTTGCCCCTGTCGAACAGTATGTGAGCGACTCTTCCATGCTGCAAGGCCCTTGGACCGATATCTACTCCTTATCTGCAGTCGTATTTTTTGCCATCGTGAAAGCGCCTGCACCAGCATCGGTGGCAAGGATGATTTCCGACACCATACCGCCGTTAGAGTGCAGCGTTTATCCCGGCTATAGCGAACAGTTTCTCGCCGCCATCGAGCAAGGCATGGCCGTCAAACCAGAAGACAGGCCACAAAGCTTAGAAGCATTTAGTGAAAAATTAGGGCTGGCATTTTCCCCTCCCGTAGCCATGGTCAACAAGTCGCCCGCACCGACACTAGTAGCTGGTACCGAGCTACGCCATCGCCAAGAAACCCCACCAATTTCACCAGTAAAAGAACCAAGTGAAGCCGACAAACTGGCCGTAGAAAAAAAGCGCGCTGACGAGAAAAAAGTGAGCGAAGAAAAAGCGAAGCAAGAACAAGCGCGTCGCGATAAAGCCACCCGAGAAAAAACAGAACGTGAAAAAGCTGAACGGGAGAAGGCTGAACGTGAAAAACTCCGACTAGCGAAAGCCGACCGCGCAAAAGCCCAAAGCGCAACAAAGAAAGCGCCGTTCAATTTCGCCCAAGCGAAGCAATTTTTCAATCAAGCACAGACAGAGATCAAACGCCATTGGACGCAAACTTCTAGCGCTCGCAAATTAAGTCTAGTCGCCGGCTTAGCGGTCGTGCTCGCCATTGTCGTTTCTTCTGTGGCCTTGAGAAAAATCATGGGAACACGGACGGTGCCGATTGCCAGCACAACAGACACAGCAGCAGCGACAGCGAACAATCCGCCGCCGGTCGCGTTAACCGCAAAGAAGGATGAAGTGATACCAGCGCCTGCCGTTGTACCCAATAGCGCTGCGTCGATTAAGGAAGCAACGAACCCGCCTACCACCGCAAATGCACCTACCATTGCGCCGACCATTGTGCCAACCATTCTGCCGACAATTTTGCCAACAGGTGCGGAGGCCAACCCCGCCGCCGACATCCCGGCAACTGGCGTACTAAGACTCAATATCAAACCGTGGGCCAATGTCTTCGTAGACGATGCCGATCAAGGTGTCAGCCCCCCCTTAAAGAAACTGACACTCACTGAAGGCAAACATAAAATTAAACTGGTCAACCCCAGTTTCCCAGTTCGTACAATAGAAATTGATTTGTCTAAAAAAGGAAGGAGCATTAATTTTGATTTTTCAGAAAATGCAAAATAGAAGGCGGCATCATCTAGCACTGAATCGCTTGGTCACTTACACCGTAACGGGCATCTTAGGTCTGACGCTCTTCTCTGGCTGCGTCACGCCGGGCGACAAGCAAAACGAAGTTAAACCAGCCGAACCAAATCCCGCCAACCAAACGCGTGCGCCAGAAAAAACGAGCGTACCCGATAGTGCAAGCAAAAATGCGGTCAAAGCCCCCGAAGCAAGCCCCCGCGCCCCAACGCTAGCGCCTGAACAAATTGCCTTAAACGATGGAATCGCCCTATACGACAAAGGCGACTACAACGCCGCCATTAAGCTACTCAATGATTTGTCAGAACTCAGCGGCACCAACAAAAATATTCAGTTGAAAGCACTCAAATTTATGGCCTTTAGCTATTGTCTGACCAAACGTCAAGCTTTGTGCAAACAGCAATTTGAAAAAGCCCTCAAACTCGATCCTACTTTTGATCTCGACCCGGGAGAAAAAGGACATCCATTGTGGAGCCCTGTGTTTAGTAAAGTAAAGAAGGCGAAGTAATTGTCTGCCCATCGCCTAGGCAATTCATGCTGACGCTATTGTCTTCATTCTCGCTGCTAAGATGATACAGCCCGGTGCTGGCGTAGTTGACCGGATTGATCGTGAAGCTGATCGTCGTTTGTCGTGAAGTGAGTTGCCATCATTGGGCATTAATCGAAACTCTTTTTCACCATGAAAGTATTGGCTTGGTGTGTGTCTTTGAATCGCTTAGTTGTAAAAAACTTCGGAAAGCCGTGTGCGTTAGTAGCGAATGCACGGATTGATGAGGGAGGACAGCCGAGCGGCGGCTCTCTACTCTACCCTCAATTTACTTTGATTTAAAGATTGGTTTATGCATAACGTTCGCGTCCTCGCTATTCTCATTACGATTTTTGTCGGCTCTGTACTGACATGCCTAAGTGCTAAAGCAGACAGTTACGAGGGGTACGAATCTACCATCCCAGGTATTGGATTGTGGCACCTGCAAATGGATAGTGATGGTTATGTCGTAAGGCGTTTGAGCTTTGGCGAAAATCCAGAATTTTCAATCTACTGTAACGGGAAAAATAAATTATTTATTTACGAAAAGAGTAATAAAGGTTTTTTTTGTAGGGTTGTGCAGTGGGATGAAAAAAATAAATATACCCCCGTCGACATGCAAGACAAAAAGGCTTTATTGCAAACCATCAGGGAGGCTAAGAAAGACAAGTACAGCGAAGCAGGTCAAAAAGAATATTTTGTTTTACTGGTCGGACTCAAGCTAAAAGAGAGAGGAATGTTTACCGTTTCAAAAAGCGCGATAACTCAAAGAGATTGGAAAATTGCAACCCCAAATCAAGTGGAAAGAAAGGCGGCATCTGCATTGGCTAAAAATCATTTAAAAGAAATTCGTCGCGCAGAATATGCGGATTTTAGCTACAAGTCAGTATTGGGCTATAGCAAACAACGTTTAAGGAAAATAACCCCGTGGGAAAAGGGCGAGGTATTTCCTATTAAAATATTCGCGATGAGGGCAGAAGTCATAATTTTGCCGACCTTGTACGAGACCAATCCACTTGGCGGAGATTTGATATCAACTGTCATTTTACGGGAAGGTAATAGTTATAAATTTCTCGGACATATCGGTGGTTGTTTGCATTCTGTTGGAGCGGACATTGACGGTGATGGATTTCCAGATCTTATTCTTCGCACCTGCGAACCTGGTGAAGGAATCGAAATCACATACACGAAAATTTTTTCAAAAACAAAAGCATTAATTCAGTATAGTAACAACTAAACTTTAATTGGGCTGCGAGCAAAGTTTAGGGTCGCCTACAGGGTCAAGCCTTACATTTGACACTAAATGATCATTCCACGCAACTTTCCTTTTGTTTTACCGCTCGGCTCACCGTCGCGTAGCTTACCCCAAAATAGGTGCCGACTTGTTCGAGTGTGTAGTGTCCGCTTAAATACGCCAGTGCCATATTTTCATTTCGTGTTTTTCCCAAATTGGCAAAATAGT
>JAHFQV010000026.1 GCA_023259175.1 Oxalobacteraceae bacterium
GCGTAAGATTTATCACCGGTACGCACAATCGCCGCCTCTGGCAACATCAAAGCGGCCACCGTTTCAGATTCGATATTACCTTCCGCGTATAGGCCGGCAACCTTGGCTTGTTTGTTGTCATTAAAGGCCACCAAGACCTCAACTTGTCGCGTAATATCATTGGCGGCTGGATCAACCCGAGTCACCTTGCCACGGAAATCTTGACCGGTATAACCATTGATACGGAAATTCACGGCCTGCCCAGGTTTCACCTGTGCGATCTTGTCCGCCGAGACGCGGCCTGCGAAACGCATACTGTTAGGGTCGATTACTTTCACCAATTCTTTACCGGGGGAAGCGGTGTCGCCTGCTGAGACTTTGCGTTCGCTGACGATGCCATCGAAGGGTGCGCGAACTAGGGTTCTATCAATTTGCTGATGCGCTTGGGCTGCCCGTGCTTTGCTCGCCGAAAGCTCACTTTGTGCACCGTTGCGACGAACCTCGGCTTCGTCCAATGCCTGCAAGGAAGTCATGCCCGATGCGCGCAAGGTTTTTAAGCGTTGCACATTGCGTTCGGCCTGATCCAACGCCAAACCTGCATTACGCACGGCATCATTGGCTGAATTAAGATTGTCGCGTATCGCCGTGTCGTCTAAGCGCACTAATACGTCACCGCGTTTCACCGCTTCACCATTCTCTTTTAAAACTTGCAGCACCACGGCGGACACTTCAGCGCGTAAATCGGCTTTGCGTTCGGGCTGAATGGATCCACTGACGATGGGGCCGGACGCGAGCATATTGTTTTGCAGGTTGAGGACGTCTTCACGTGCGATTAATAATTTTTCAGGCGCTGCTTCGGTCGTTTTTGTTCCTGCGCTTGCGACTGCACTGGCCGAAGCGGCTGAACTACTGGCGCTAGCACTGGAAGCAGAAGCATCGGCGGACTTTTTTCCACAAGCACTCATCGCTAAACCAAGCGCGGTGGTGATGGCGATGACGAGTATTTTTTGACGTAGCATGGAGGCACCTTTGAGAGGAAAGCAAAAATGAACCGAGATTTTCCGTATAACGCAACTGAGCGCAACTGAAAACAGTGAGGGCAAAGGAACATCTAGGTTGGATGGCAGTGAGTATTCTCCAAATACAAGCGTGCTTCAAAGGGGAAAGTTGTGATTTGCTGGAATCGGGGTATGAAACGCCAAAAAGCGGGCGTGAAATGATTTGAGCCTGCCATGCTATGATAAGACTTTGTGTTTATTTACTACCGACTACCATCATGACCGATACCTTAGACTCACTCCATTTTCGTCCTGCAGAACTGGGCGACGCCAGTGCCATTGCCTGTCTCGTCAATAGCGCCTATCGCGGCGACTCTAGCCGCGTGGGCTGGACTACGGAGGCAGATTTATTAGAGGGAACGCGTATCCACGCCAGCGAAGTAGAGACCATCATCAAGTCAGAAGATGCGTTTATTTTGCTTTGTCAGCAAGGCGAAAATATCATCGGCTCGGTACAACTAGAACACACCGATGACAGCGCGTATCTAGGCATGTTTGTGGTCAAGCCGGTCCTACAAGGCGCAGGTATAGGCAAACTTTTCATGACGACCGCCGAAAAAGCGGTACAAGAACGTTGGGGCGTGAAGAAAATGTGGATGTCGGTGATCAGCGTGCGTGAGGAGCTCATCGCCTATTATGAACGCCGAGGCTACGTCAGAACGGGGCGCTTTAAACCATTTCCTGTGGAAGATTTTGACAGTGAGTTATTGGTGCCGGAATTACAGTTTGAGGAAATGGAAAAGGATTTGGCTTAGTTTGCACTGTGTTCGTAAGGCCGATACAACAGTTTCTTCAGCACAAAGAAATATTTCTTTGCGGAACTCTAAGTGAATGCTAAGGTGAGCCGAGGTCTTTCTTTGAAATTTTACCTTTGGAGCGCGCAAGATGAAAAACGTCATTTTGGTGATCGGTCTGTTTGGTTTGAGCTTTGCCGCGAACGCGAGCGGAATGTCTTGTGAGGATTTGAAAGCGAAGATAGAAAAAAAGCTCGATGGAAAAGGTGTAAAAGCCTATGACTTACAAATCGTCGCTCGCGACCTACTCTCGAAAAGTCGCAATGTAGGCAGTTGTGAGGGCGGTAAGAAAAAGATTTTGTATGAACGTGCGACTGCTGTGAAATGAGGTTTTGCCTCTGCCCTAGGGCAGAGGCTCCTTGTTACTGCGCCTTGCGTTTATCTTCAATCACTTCGCCAGCGGCTTTGGCTTCGAGTTCGTGATTCGGTTCGCTCCATTCTTCTTTGAGCGCATCGGCCTGCCATAACTGCATGGAAGGCAAGGCCAAGATGTGTTGCGCATAGGCCGTGCTCGGCGCGTCCATTTTTAAACCATAGGTTTGTACGCGAAATACCACGGGTGCAAAAAATGCGTCAATTGCGGTGAATTTATCGCCCGCTAAAAAGGGTCCGCCAAAACGGCTTAGACCTTCATTCCAGAGCTCATTGATGCGCTCAATATCGCGCTGTACCGCGGCGCTGACTTGATTCATTTTGATCCGTAAGGAGATGTGCATACCGCAGGCATTGCGTAGGTTTTGAAAACCCGAATGCATTTCTGCTGCTGCACACCGCGCCCAAGCGCGGGCTTTGGCTTCTTTGGGCCAGACCTCGGGAAAGCGGTCGGCGAGATATTCGATGATACCCATTGAGTCCCAGATCACGGTTTCTGCGTCGTGCAAACAAGGCACTTTGCCGACGGGAGAAAAGCGTCGAAACTCTTCCCAATTGCTGTCACTGGCAAAAGGGACGACTTGCTCGGTGAAAGGAATGTCCAGTTCGCGCATCAAAATCCAGGGACGGAGCGACCAAGAGGAATACAATTTATTGGCAATAAAAAGTTGGTACATGGCGGTTTCTCCGTTCATGCGCGTTCAATCGCGAGGGCGACACCCAAGCCGCCGCCAATACACAGGCTGGCCAGTCCTTTCTTGGCATCGCGTCGTATCATTTCGTAGATTAAGCTCACTAAAATACGGCAACCTGATGCGCCTATGGGATGGCCGATGGCGATCGCGCCGCCATTGACATTGATTTTGCTGGTATCCCAGCCCATTTCGCGATTGACGGCGATGGCCTGCGCGGCGAAGGCTTCGTTAATTTCCATCAAGTCGAGATCTTGATGCGTCCAGCCCGCTTTTTTCAGGCACAACTGGGCGGCAGGTACCGGGCCTAAGCCCATGACACTAGGATCGACCCCAGCGGAGGCGTAAGCTTTGATACGCGCCAAGACAGGCAGACCCAGTTCTTTGGCTTTGTTTGCGCTCATCATGATGACGACGGCGGCACCATCATTAATGCCTGAGGCATTGCCAGCGGTGACCGTACCGTTTTTATCGAAGGCCGGGCGCAGCGCTGTGAGTGTATCGAGGGTAACACCGTGTTTGATAAACTCGTCGCTATCGACCACGATATTGCCCTTTTTGCTGGCGATTTCGAGGGGAATAATTTCCTCGGCAAATTTGCCCGCTTTTTGTGCAGCTTCGGCTTTGTTTTGTGACGCTAAGGCGAAAGCATCTTGTTCTTCGCGGCTAATGCCATATTGCTTTGCGACGTTTTCAGCGGTGATGCCCATGTGATATTGGTTGTACACGTCCCATAAGCCATCGACGATCATAGTATCGACCAGCTTGGCATCGCCCATACGAAAACCGTCGCGAGAGCCGGATAAAACGTGGGCAGAAGCGCTCATATTTTCTTGCCCACCAGCGATGACGATCTCAGCATCGCCCGCTAAAATCGCCTGTGTCGCAAGGTGGGTCGCTTTCAAGGCGCTACCGCAGACTTTGTTAATCGTCATGGCCGGAACGCTGAAAGGCAAACCCGCTTTAATCAGCGCTTGGCGTGCCGCATTTTGTCCAACACCGGCCGTTAATACCTGTCCCATAATCACTTCGCTGATAGCCTCACCCTGCAAACCCGTCTTTGCCATCAAGGCTTTGATGAGATGGGCACCGAGTTCTGTGGCGGGGATTTTTGCGAGCGCGCCGCCAAATTTTCCAACAGCGGTACGACCAGCAGCGACAATGACAACTTCTTGCATGTAATACTCCTTGAAGGTGAACAACAAATATAATGCGACGGGTGTTAGATTACACCAGTCAAGTACTCCGGTGGTGCAGCGCGTGAAAATGTTGCGCCGCCAAATTTTAGACGAAAAAAAACTCCCGCAGCGCTAACTGAGGGAGTTTTTTTCATCGGTATAGCCGAATGCTTATTTCTTTTTCGCTGTCGTTTTCTCAGCCGCTTGGGTAAATTGCTTAGTAGCGTTATTGAGATTTTCTTCTAGCGTTTGTACTGCTTGTTTGGTTGTTTTCGACAATTGCTCGTAACCAGCGTTGATATTGCCGACCACTGTTTTCAATGCGGTGACGGCTTGTTCGGAACCGGCAGGTGCGTGCTTAGTGACTTCGTCGATCAAGGAAATTACTTTCGCATTAGTTTCAGCGATGTGGGATTCAACTGCTTTTGTGAATTCTTGTTGTGTCGCTGTCGTGATGCTGGACAGGTGACGGCCATAGGCCAAGGCTTTTTCTGCACTTGGTTTTGCCTGCGCAGCGCTCAGGCTCAAAAATTCTTGTGCATCTTTAGCGCTCACCAATTGTGCTGCAGCGGCTGTGCCTTCTTCAAAAGTCGCTTTAGCTGCGCTGACGTTCAAAGAAATGATTTGCTCCAAACCTTCGAAAGCTTTTTTGTTCAAGGCAGTGATTGCCGCGAATTGCGTTTCGAAATTAGATTTTGTTGCAGAAATAAATTGTTCTGGTGTTGTGTACATAGCGTTCTCCGAGAAGTTAGTGCGTTCGAGGTCGATCATGTGGATCAAAAAATGGCAGTGACTCCAACAACGAAACAGATGGTGCACCGCAACAAATAGCTATTCTACTGACTATTTTTTAAGCGTCAAGCACTTTTTGTGCAATGCACCAAAAATTTCAAATAAACGACATGATTTCTTAACTTCGCGACAGCTTAAATTGCTTTTTCAATCTTTTTCTCGTGATTAAGCAAGTATTTTTTTCGTTCCAGGCCACCCGCATAGCCGCTTAAATCGCCATTGCTGGCAATCACACGATGACAGGGAACGATGATGGAAAGAGGATTCCTTGCATTCGCGCTTCCCACAGCGCGTGCCGCACCGTGGTGGCCAATTTGCTCGGCTAAGGCTGCATACGATCTCGTTTCGCCGTAAGGGATGGTTTGCAGCGCAGCCCAAACCGTGCGCTGGAACACGCTAGCCTGTGATACATCGAGTGGCACGGTGAAAGTTTGGATTTTTCCGTGGAAATAGGCATCGAGTTCAAATTGCGCCTGCTGTAAAACCCTAAGCGTGGCCTGCTCAACTAATTTAGGCCAACTCGCTTGGTGGCGATGCTGTTCAAAATAAAGGGCCGCTAAGCCCCGCTCGCTTGCCAGCAGCCGCAAAGTGCCGCAAGGGCTGTTGTAGTCCGAAAAATAGTAAGTCGGATTGGGCTGTGCATGATTCATAAAGATTCCCAAAGATGTAGAGCGGCATAAGCACGCCACGGTGCCCAAGCCAATGAAGCTTCCTGTAATTGTTTTTCCGTACAACGCGCGCTACCCGGCTTGGCATAGGCTTTTTGCAGTCCTAAATCACCCGCGGGAAAAGCGTTGGGAAATCCCAAGCCACGCATGGCGATGTAGTGCGCAGTCCATGCGCCTATGCCGGGCAGGGTACAAAGTTCGGTGATCGTCGCCGGCAAATCCAAGCCGGCGAGCTTTTGCAAGCGGCCCTCCGCACAAAATTGGGCAAAAGCTTGCAGAGTACGCGCGCGCGATTTGGGTAGACCTAGGCCGGCTAAATCTTCTATGCTCACTGTGGCGAGGGTGTGTGGTTTCGGGAAATGATGATTCAATTCGGCACGCGGCCCTTTTACTTTACGGCCAAATTTTTGTATCAGTCTTCCAGATAAAGTCGTCGCGCCAGCCACGCTCACTTGTTGTCCCAAAATGGCGCGTACACCCAATTCATAAGGGTCGTAACAAGAAGGCACGCGTAAGCCCGGTGTTTGCGCAATAGAGGGCGCCAGTCGCGGGTCGTGCTGCAAGTGTTCAGCGATGCAAAGTGGATTCGCTTCAAGATCGAACTGCTTGCGTATCCGCAGCAAAAGCGGCATCAAAGCCTTGCTATGATGGTCAAGTAAGTTGGCTGAGAGTTGTAGCGAACATTGTCCTTGCTCCGGCAAATGTTGGAGGCTATACCAAGCGGTGCCGCCCTGATCCAATTCGATGAGGCGGGTATAAGTCGATTTCTCGAGGTCTATGCATTCGAGTCCCGGTATTGCGCGTCCCTTCAGATAGCGCAGCATTTCGTCCCAAGCCAATGGTGGGCGATAGGCTAAGCCCAAACAAAATCCCGCAGCTTGCGTTTCGCTTTTGCGTCGAATGGAACTGGGGCTCATGCGATAGTGCGCCAAAAAACTAGCGTTAAACCGGCGTATGCTGCCAAAGCCAGCGGCGAAAGCAATTTGGGTGAGATTGAGTGTCGTTTCCTGTATCAATTTTTTCGCGAATAGCAAGCGTTGCGACTGCGCCAAAGCTAAGGGGCTTAAACCAAATTCTTCTTGTACCACGCGTCTTAATTGGCGTGAGGATAGTCCTATGGTCGTCGCAAATTCTTCAAGATTTTGTTCATTTAATGCGCCCGCAGCGATTTTCTGCCAAATTTGATGGGCCAAATTTTGTTGTAAGGCATACGGCGCTAGCTCAGGTCGACAACGCAGACAAGGCCGAAATCCGGCGGCTTCGGCCAGCCCCGCGGAAGCGAAAAAATGACAAACTGCCGCGCCAGGTGTTTTGACCCGACAAATCGGGCGGCAATAAATACCTGTTGTTGCAACGCCGACGAAAAAAATGCCATCAAAGCGAGCATCACGCGCAAGCAGGGCGCGATATCTTTCATCGATAGTTTCATTCTGAGTCATATTTCTTTCTTTCGCTATTCTTCGCTAGGACTTGTGATACCTTAACGTAGCACGGCGGTTCAGACTAGCCATTTTCGGACAAAGAATTTTTTCGCTTGAAAAGCACTTCAGATGCATAAGATTTTTCAAAGAATGGATGCTTGCGCATTCCGTCATCCACATTTGACGATGTTGATGCTGGCGGAATTAGAACGCCATGCACAATTCGAAAATCAAACCGACATCGAACTCGATGCGATTATCCGACGATTTTATATTTGCGATCGTCTCGGTCTGGCCGATAGCATGACCGATATTTTGCAAGAAGCTTTGCAAAAGGCTGAGAATAAAAATCTCTGCCATCATGCGGGACGCATCATCTTGTGCATCGCCCGTAAGTATTTTTTTCAAGCCAATTATCTCGATGCGATACGAGCTTGGGCGCGTTGTTTGGAAATGAGTATGTGTAACCTCGACGGCGAATTGGGTGTCGAATCGCTTATCGGGTTTGCCCAAGTGTATGACCAACTCAAGGATGCTCAAACTGCTGAACGCTTCTATTTGCAAGCCGAAACCCTGCTAAGCGATTTGAGGCTGCCTCGTTTGCGTTGTCAACACATGATTTATGCGGCGACCAATTATTTGGCGCGTGGCGATCAAGGACAAGCGCAAGCGCTTTTTGAGACCAGTCGGCAATTGGCGATTGAATGCCAGCTGGAGGATTTGCAAGCACAAATTTATTTGCAGCTCGCCATCCAAGCGGTGCAAGCTAAAGAGTGGTCCAGCGCATTAAAGCAGTTGGATTTGAGCTTAAGGCTGGCACGCCGCAATCACCTACCGCATCTGCAGTGCCTTGCACATTTGTCTTTGGGGCACATTTATGTCGCCCAGGGCCACATTAAGCCTGCATTTAACGCGTTTTCAGAAGCCTTATTTCAAGCCGAATGTGGCAATCTGGTCGGGTATCAAATTGAATCTTGCCAGAACCTTTCTAAGCTTTACGAGGACCATCATTTAGCGGTTGAAGCACTGAAATTCGCACGTCGTGAACGGCAGTTAAGTTCAAAAATATCTGCGCTCGCACAACACGAACGCTTGATGGAAGTGCGTGCTTTCGATCACACCAGTAAGCCGCCTGTTGAGCTATTGCTCGATCTTTCTTCGGACAGTGTTTTAGAGGAAAAGTCGCTAGAAGAAGCGACACAAACGATACTGCAGGCTTCGCTGCGCATACTGCGTATCGACATCGTTTTTCTGTATCTGAAAGAAACCAGACATGCGGCTTGGCGCTGTGCGGCAATCAGTGGCTCTGCGAATTTTAAGGATATGCTTGGACGTTATTTTGAGGAAGCAGAATATCCTTTGTATTTTGGTGCAAGTAAAAATTTACTTGCCCCAGTCGCCGTGCACGATATCCGGCTGCATCCTGCGGCGCGCGAACTGGATTTTCTATTTGGTAAAACGGACTTGCAATCGATGATGGATGTCTCGGTACGTTTGCACGGGAACCAAATTGGTTTTATCAGTTTTGGTACTGTCCGACGACAAAGAAACTGGGGACGCGATGAGCTACTCTTTGCCAGTCATGTCGCGACCTTGGTGCAACAGGTATTTGGTCACGAAGAATTCAGGCAAGCGCAATCGCAGCTGGAACATCGCGTGGAAGAGCGTACCCAAGAGCTGCAACAACAAACCGAACTGCTACAAGAGGCGCATAAGAATATCTATCAGTTGAGCGAATTGGGTCGGGAATTGACCGGCAAACTTGATCGTGATGCGATCATGTCCACCCTCTATCAACATGTGAATAAATTGATGCCATCGGAAGCATTTTCCATCGGCATTTATCGCCCAGAAACCGGCGTTATCGATTTTCCTTGCAACATCGTGCGGGGGACACAAATGTTGGCTTACCAGCGCGATATGCAAAACACGAATTTGTTATCGACCTGGTGTGTGCGCCATAAAAAAGAAATCTATATCAACGTGATTCAAGCTGAATATCACTTGTATATGGACGAAACGGGTTTGCAAACTTTGATTGCGCCTGAATCTTATCCGGATCAACTCGAAATTTTTTTGCCGAACTCCTTCATTTACGTGCCGCTGCTAATCAAAGATCGCATCTTAGGATTGATTTCTGTCCAAAGCGCCGCGCCCTTTGCTTTTGAACGGGTGCACGTCGATATGCTCACAACCTTGGCCGCTTACACGGCTGTTGCTTTCGACAACGCCGACACCTACCAACAACTTTCATCGGCACAACAGCTCTTGATGTCCAAGGAGAAATTGGCAGCCTTGGGTGCGCTGGTGGCGGGCATCGCGCATGAAATCAATACGCCATTGGGGAATAGTCTCCTGACCGCCAGCGCTTTAAAAGAGCGTAGTTTGAGCTTTAAAGCACAAGTGGAAGAAGGCTCGATCAAGCGTAGTACCATGACCCAATTCATCGACATGCTCACCGAAGCAAATGAGATCTTGTGTCGCAATTTGCATAATGCGAGTGAATTGGTGAGTAGCTTTAAACAGGTTTCGGTGGATCAAACCAGTCAACAAAAGCGCCGTTTTAATTTACTCAAAACCAGCCAAGAAATTGTACGCACCTTGCAAGTGCGGATACAAAAGCAAGGGCATCAATTTAATTTTGAAATTGATGAGGCACTCGAGATAGAAAATTACCCCGGCCCATATGGGCAAGTGATCACCAATTTGATTAATAATGCCTTGATTCATGGCTTTGAGGATGGGCAACAAGGTCAGCTCACACTGCGTGCAGAAGTGCTGGATGCAAGCCACCTGAAAATCATATTTTCCGATAATGGAAAAGGAATCAAACCGGAACATCTAAGAAGGGTGTTTGACCCCTTTTTCACCACCAAACTCGGTCAAGGCGGCAGCGGCTTGGGCCTCAACATTGTGCATAATATTGTGAGCGATTTGTTAGGTGGCAGTATTCAAATCGAAAGCACTTGGGGCGCTGGAACTCATATTAGCATTGTGCTTGGACGGGTTTGAGTCCGCGTCCAAGCAGGCTTGTCGCGGTATTATTCGCCCACTAATTGAAGCGCATCAATGACTTTGTAGCCGCGTTGCACATTATTGGCGATCGTGATTTTAACCGCCTTGGTTTTGAAGGCGGGTTTGTCAAAATTCCGGACAAACCAAGTACGCGGACCGCGTTCATCGCGTTTTTGTTCGCTTATACCTGACCAGACGGTGTTCCATTTACCAGCGCTGTCTTGCAATTCGATTTTACTCACCGCTTCAACGCCTTCACCATTCTGAAACACGATTCTGACTTGGGTAGCGCTCACTTCTTTCGCATAGCTGACTTCAACGGTATCAAAGCCCATGTCTTGATGATTATTCGTCCAAGTGTTGCCGTCGGGGCCGCCTTTTACGTTGTCTGCGCTGTTGCTAGAGGAGGGGCTGGCGTTGTTATCATCGCCAAAGGTCGAACTGGCCTTTACACTACTGGCCCATTGTCCATGCGGGTCGTTGATGAACTGATCTTCCATCGTGGCATAGTCCATTAGCGCCCGTTTTTGCGCCATCTCCCTTTGTGCTTCTGTCGGTTCTTGGTTTGCGTTGTTTGGGCTGCTAGCCGTAACGCTGGCGGTCGTTGCAGTGTTTGCGCTGCTAGGCGCATCCGGCGCTTTTTTATTACATCCGAACATCAACGTACACAGCAATGCGAGTAACAAGCTTGAAGCGATTTTCATAGTAAGACTCATTCAAGTAGAGTTGGCGGAAGCGATATTCTATTCGAAAATCTTGAAAGTATGAAAATTTGATAGAAATGAAATTTTTGGGTTTCTGTGCTAGCCGGTGCGCATTTATCCTTCGTTTTGCGGCACGGGTTTGTTATTGCCTCACCGTCTGAGTTAGTTACCAAAATTCGCGCAGGACAAGTGTGCGCGAACAACATGCTACAGGAGAGTTGCAATCCTAAACTAATTGAGGAATACTTCAAATTATTACTAAGCAGAACGTCGTTTGCAGCTATTCTTGGCATTCGGGTTGTGAGCTGTTGCCAGTAGTTGCGCAAAGTCAAATCGAGCAATTGGTAAAAAGTTTTACCCGAGTAGCGTTAAGTGAGAAAGATAGAAATGCGTTCTAAAGCCACTATCGCTTCAGATCAGATGGTCACGGCTGTGCAGTTTGCATGGCTGAATGCTTTGGTTTCCCACCATTCGCCGCGCGCTATTGCCCAACATATTGTGCGGCTCCTACGGGCTACTTTTCCTATCGCTACGGTGCACATGGTATGGGGCATCGATGCCAACAGTGAGAGTGATAGCTTGGTCAGTAGTGAGCGTATCCCCGTTCAAATTGAACCTACAGCGCCGGTCACACGCGAGCAACTCATATTGATACGGGCTTCGCAGTCGAAAAATCAAGCGACTTTTTCGACCGATAAGAAAATAATTGCGATACCACTGGCGCAATGTGACGCGGCTATTTTGCTTCTATTTGCCGAAGAGTTCGACGGCGATTTGGCTTCGTATCTTCACGATATTAGCAAGCTTTTGCATGTGGCGGTACAGCATTTCCGACATGCGCTCGCATCGATTGATCTGCAGATGGCGATCACCGACTTAAAGCGCTCTGAACGATTGCAACGGGCTCTATTTGCCATTTCTGATCTTGCCGGTTCCGATCAGGATATGGCTGAAGTTTTACGTGGTATCCACGCCATAGTCGATACCTTGATGTATGCAGAAAATTTCTTCATCGTACTCTATAGCCAGGAGCGTGACAGCATACGGTTTGTATATTATGCCGACTTGGCCGATGATCCTCCTGACCCCAGCATCGAAATTCCTTTGCAAGCCCGTACCTATTCTTTCACATGGCATTTGATAAAAGGGAAAAAGCCGCTCATGGGCACGCCAGAACAAGTGTCTGCGCAAGTTGCTGGGGAATTGAAATTGGTCGGTACACCCAGCAATAATATGCTGGGCGTACCTTTACTTAGAAATGGCTTAGGCGTAGGTGCCATCGTGGTGCAGACCTACCAAGAGGGTATTATTTTTACGCCCGAAGATCGCTCCTTACTGGAATTTGTCTGTAGCAATATCTTGATTGCCTTGGAGCGAAAACAGGGTCGCGAAGACCTCGAACAAAGGGTGCAACAACGCACCATCGAATTAGCCGACGCAAATCAAGTATTGCAGCAAGAAATCGTCGAACGACAACGCGCCGAACGCTTGCATGTCGCTTTATTTCATATCGCGCAACTCGCTACCGCCGATATTAGTCAACAAGAACTCTACCCGCGCGTCCATGCCGAAGTTGCGGCACTCATCAACGCGGAGAATTTCTTTATCGGGCTATTGGCTGATGACGATCAAATGTTGGACTTCCCTTATGCCGCCGATAACAGTAACGAAACCTTTGTGGCGCGAAAAATTGGGCGTGGCTTAAGCGAATATGTACTCAACAATGGCAAAACCATCGTGCGTGCTGCCGATATCAAAACCTTGAGTATGAATGGTGATATTGATCTACAAACCGTCGGCGTACCACCCGCATGTTGGATGGGGGTGCCACTATTGGTCGATGATAAAACGATAGGCCTCGTGGTTGTACAATCGTATAACGAAGCGGTGATGTATACCCCGGCAGATCAAGAGTTACTCAGCTTTGCTGCCTCACAGATTGCCAATACACTGCATCGACATCTCGCGGCTGAAAATTTGCATGAAGCCTATACACAGTTAGAGCAACGTGTCCATGATCGCACCCAAGAATTACGCGATGAAATTGCGCAGCGTGAACGGGTTCAAGAGCAACTGAAACATGAAGTCTTGCATGATGCCCTGACAGGCTTGCCGAATCGTGGGTATTTGTTAGATAGACTTACCCGGGTGCTTTCACAATTAAGGCGTGAGCCAACTCGGATAGGCGCACTTTTATATCTAGATATCGATCGCTTTAAAGTTATCAACGATAGCTTGGGACACTTGGCGGGTGATCAGGTGCTCAAGGAAGTCTCAAGACGATTGCTGATTTGCGTGCGCGAGCCTGATGTTGTGGCGCGCCTATCCGGGGATGAATTCGCCATCTTGCTCATGGATGTCAGCCAACCGACGACGGCCATAAAAGTCGCGCAACGCATTATCGCCTCGCTCCGTGAACCGCTCACAATCGCGGGGAAAGAGATAAATCCCTCAGCCAGTGTCGGCATTGCGATTATTGATGTGCGCTATCAGTTAGCCGATGAAGTTTTAAAGGACGCGGATTTAGCGTTGTATCGGGCGAAAAAAGGGGGGCGCAATCGATTTGAACTCTTCGATGAAACGATGCAGAAAAATGCGGTCAACGTGCTCGCCATTGAACATGAATTGCGAACAGCTTTACTGCAAAATCAATTCGAACCGTATTTTCAACCTATCGTGCGTTTGAGCACAGGAGAAACGGTCGGCTACGAAGCGCTGATACGTTGGAATCACCCCACCCGTGGTGTGGTCGGCCCCGGCGATTTTATACCCATTGCCGAAGAAAACGGCAGCATAGAAATGATCGATTGGCATATGTTCGAACTCAGTTGCACACTGATGAAGACATTTGTCGCTAGCCAAGCCTACCTCACAATCAACTGCTCACCTTTACATTTTCGGCGTGCCGATTTCGATACCCAATTGTTAGCGCTACTTGAACGTACAGGCATGCCCACCCATCGCATCGTCACCGAAGTCACCGAAGGCTCTTTACTCGACAATACCGAGCGTGTCTGCGCCACCCTTGATCGTCTACGCAGTGCCGGCGTTGGTGCAGCATTAGATGATTTTGGCACGGGTTATTCCTCGCTCAGTTACCTGCATAAATTCCCTTTGCGCGTATTGAAAATTGATCGTTCGTTTATCTCGGAACTCGGTAAGGGCACGAGTAATTCGGGACATACCGTGATCACCGCCATCTTAGCCATGGCCAGCGCATTAGGATTAGATGTTGTGGCCGAAGGCATAGAAACCGAAGAGCAGAAATGCACCCTAGCGGCGATGGGATGTGGATACGGTCAGGGCTATCTGCTAGGGCGACCAGCGCCAGTCGGGCATTGGATCAAACTCGCCCAGCATCTTTGATTTTTCGGTGACGTTTCCCTTGCGTGGACGATGCCAACTCAAAAATTTTGGCGAAAAAAAAGGCGCTACCGAAATAGCGCCCAAGGTCACCCAAGGAAATCTGGACTGGCGCGTTTTTTATTTCTGCGCCAGCCGTTCTAAATCTTAGGAATGGTAAGCCGTTTCACCGTGGCTATTGATGTCCAGACCTTCACGTTCTTCATCTTCAGCAACCCGTAAGCCGACCAATTTATCGACGACGGTGTAAGCGATGATGGAGACGACCGCAGACCAAACGATGGTCACACCGACCGCAGTAGCTTGCGTTGTTACCTGCGCTGTAATTGAATACGCATCGGCGGACATTTTGTTGGTGACATAGTCAAACAGACCTTGTCCACCCAAACTAGGTGCGGCAAAAACACCGGTCAGTAAGGCACCTAAAATACCACCCACACCATGCACACCAAATACGTCCAGAGAATCGTCGGCACCGATCAAGCGTTTTAAGCCATTGACACCCCACAAACAAACTACACCCGCTAATAAACCAATGATGAGTGCACCTGAGGGGCCGACATAGCCACAGGCTGGCGTGATGGCGACTAGACCTGCGACCGCACCGGAAGCCGCGCCCAACATCGAGGGCTTACCTTTGCCCATCCACTCACCAAAGACCCAAGAAACAGTTGCGCCTGCAGTGGCTACCAGTGTGTTGATAAAGGCCAGTGCAGCAATATCATTGGCTTCATAAGCGGAACCTGCGTTGAAACCGAACCAACCCACCCACAACAAGGAAGCACCGATCATGGTCATCGTTAAGGAGTGCGGAGCCATCGATTCTTTACCATAGCCCACCCGTTTGCCTATCATGAAAGCGCCCACTAAACCGGCCACAGCCGCGTTAATATGCACCACTGTACCACCTGCAAAATCAAGTGCGCCTAATTGCCACAAGTATCCGCCCTTGGCTGTTTCGCTTGCCAAAGTCGCCGCATCTTTGATGCCATCTGGACCGGGCCAAAACCAAACCATGTGGGCAATCGGTAGATAACTAAAGGTGAACCACAAGACGATGAAAAACAACACCGCTTTAAATTTCGCACGTTCTGCAAAGGCACCGATAATCAAGCCGCAAGTGATCGCGGCAAAGGTCGCTTGGAAAGCCGCGAAAACGAATTCTGGAATCACCACGCCTTTAGAAAAAGTCGCCGCTGATGTGAAGGTGGCAGTGACAGGATTCCAAATACCCTTGAGCATTAAGCGATCCATGTTGCCGATGAAACGATTGCCCTCGGTGAACGCGAACGAGTAACCGTAGATGCACCACAAGACGATAATGACCGCGAAAATCATAAACACCTGCATCAATACCGACAGCATGTTTTTACTGCGTACCAAGCCACCATAAAATAAAGCGAGCCCAGGGATCGCCATCATGGTGACCAATAAAGTAGCGACCAACATCCATGCGATATCGCCTTTGTTGGCACTAGGGGCTGCGGCGGGTGCAGCGGCAGGCGCGGCCACCGCGTTCGGCGCCGCCATTGTCGTTGCAAGCGCGGGGGTTTGAGCCGCAGTCGCGGCAGGAGCCACAACCGGAGCTGCATTTGCGGCTGTTGCACTCGCGACTTCGCTGCTACCGGTGCTGGCACCCGGCGTAACTTGCGCAATCGCGGTTTGAGTCAGGACAAACAGTCCCACTGCCAGCAGGCTGGCCTTTAATATTGCTTTCATGTGTCTCTCCCTTATAAAGCGTCGTTGCCGGTTTCGCCGGTGCGGATACGTACCACTTGTTCAAGGGAGTAGACGAAGATTTTTCCGTCGCCAATTTTCCCCGTGCGTGCAGCCGTTTCGATGGCCTCAATGGCGCGTTCCACAATGCCATCTTCCACGGCTGCTTCGATCTTCATCTTGGGGAGAAAATCCACCACATATTCGGCTCCACGGTAAAGTTCCGTGTGGCCTTTCTGACGACCAAATCCTTTGACTTCAGTCACTGTAATGCCTTGAACGCCGATTTCTGAGAGCGCTTCACGCACTTCGTCGAGCTTAAAGGGTTTAATAATCGCGGTTATCAGTTTCATGGTGTGCTCGGTTTTACTTTCAGAAAATAGGTTTGCGATAGAAATTGAAAATTGAAAATTAGAAGGTTTTGACTGCAGTCAGCACTAAACTTGATTTACCCGTAAATTTACCTTCCGGTGTGTAGTACACCGCTTTATTGGCATTGGTTCCGATCAAGGCTAAACTGAGATTGACACCGTTGACTTCCTTGGTCACGCCTATCTTCCAATCAGAATACGAAGCCGGTCCAGTGTTGCGTACCGATTGATGACCGACGTGAAGATTAAGTGTATAGCCGTCGGACATTTCTAAGTTCGCGCCAATATCAAGGTAACCGCTGCCTCTACTGTCGGGGTAGGCGAACAAATTGGTAATTGAGCGCGAATATTTCACATACACAGGACCCATACCAATTTGGGCGTAGAGCTCGTTGGTGTAAGCGGCTGCGAAACCAGGCACGGTATCGAGGCCGCTGCCAGGGTAAAGGTAGGCCAGCATACCGACGTCGTAGCTCATGCCATCGCCAAATTCGCCGCGTTTGCCAGCGTACATATCCCACTCATATTCACCACCACCACCGGCATCCTTGGTCCAATTAATCGTCGAAAGCCAAGTGCCAACATAGTAGCCGTGTACATTGTTGGTATAGTCCCAGCCACCTTGCAGCGCAGGTTGCATGCGGCTTTGCGAGATGCCGCGATAACGGTATTCACTGGCGGCAGCGATATTAAAGGTCGAGTCTGTTTCGGGTTTGGGTTCATCTGCATAGGCATGCATTCCGACAAAAGCACTGGCGACCGCTGCACAAAGTAGAAGTTTTTTCATTTCAAATCCTTTTTTCAATTAAAAATTGAAGCGATGTTTTGATTAATGTGGCTTTCTTATGCTGCTTAGTTTCTGCTTACTGCACTACTAGCAGAAGTCATGCCAGTTTTACTTTGCCCAGAATGACTTCTGAATCCAAAACTGTTTTGCTTAAGGGCTTTCACAGGAGAAAGCGCAAAAAAGACTAGAGAGGAGAGGAAAATTCACACCAACTTTACTACTCACATAGTCTGAAAAGGTGTTAAATTATTACTTGAGCCGATTGCGTGGCGGACTGCCTTACAAGCGCCTGCACCGAGTTGGCGCATGTTTGTGTTCCTACGGAAATAGTGTGCACCGTTTACGACCAAAAATCGAACAGATTTCTACCACTTTCGAGATTCCCATGAATAAAAATAATTTTTTTGACGATTTACAGACCAAAATGCAACAGGCCTTAGAGCAATCTCCCATCAAAGACATCGAAAAAAACCTTAAATCGGTGATGAGCCAAGGTTTCTCTAAACTCGATCTGGTCACGCGCGAAGAGTTTGATATTCAAGCCCAAGTACTGGCGCGAACGCGTGCCAAACTCGAATCACTAGAAGCACGTGTCGCTGCCTTAGAGGCTGCCGCCGACGCGAATAAGTCCGGTACATAATGTCACTCGCCGTCCTCAAAAGCCGCGCCCTAAGTGGTATGCATGCACCTGAGGTTACGGTTGAAGTGCATCTGGCCAATGGCCTACCTGCCTTCACCATAGTTGGTTTACCTGAGACCGAAGTCAAGGAATCGAAAGATCGGGTACGTGCAGCGTTGCAAAATGCCCACTTTGAATTTCCCGCACAACGCATTACCGTCAATTTAGCACCGGCTGAATTACCCAAGGAATCCGGGCGTTTTGATCTGCCGATTGCGCTAGGAATCTTGGCAGCCTCTGGTCAAATTCCGATGGACGAA
Source organism: Oxalobacteraceae bacterium (assembly GCA_023259175.1). Classification (GTDB taxonomy): domain Bacteria; phylum Pseudomonadota; class Gammaproteobacteria; order Burkholderiales; family Burkholderiaceae_D; genus Undibacterium. Next base: position 17,850 of record JAHFQV010000026.1, read on the forward strand.
TTGGTGCACTATGAATTTGCGGGCGAATTATCGCTCTCCGGTGAGTTGCGTCCTATCCGAGGGGCGTTGGCAATGACCTATGCAATTTGCCGCAAAGAGGGTGACAAAACGAGTCCGGTCAGCGCCTTTATTTTGCCGCAAGCGAATGCCGATGAGGCTGGACTGGTGTCTAACGCACAGATTTTCCCGGCCGTCAGCTTGCTGCAAGTTTGCGCTCACTTCGCCAGCCGAGGCGCAGAATCGAGAATCTTGCCGTATCAAAGGCAGCACTTACCGGACCTTCCCCACTATCCTGATTTTAATGATGTGAAAGGACAAATCCATGCGAAACGCGCTTTGGAGATTGCCGCAGCGGGGCAGCACAGTGCGCTTCTAATTGGACCACCGGGTACCGGAAAATCTATGTTAGCGAGCCGTTTTCCGGGTATCTTGCCCAGTATGACGGAGCAAGAAGCCTTGGAATCGGCCGCAGTGCAGTCTTTGAATAATGGTTTTACACTGGCCAAGTGGAAGCAAAGACCTTATCGAGCACCGCATCACACAGCTTCCGCGGTGGCATTGGTGGGGGGTGGTAGCACGCCGCGCCCAGGCGAAATCTCGCTGGCGCATCGTGGCGTTTTGTTTTTAGATGAATTACCGGAATTTGATCGCAAGGTCTTAGAAGTCTTGCGCGAGCCTTTGGAATCGGGCCACATTAGTATTTCGCGCGCCGCCAAACAAGCCCAATTTCCGGCGCGGTTTCAGTTAATCGCCGCCATGAATCCCTGTCCTTGCGGTTATTGGGGGCATGCACGATGTCGGTGCACGCCGGATGCCGTTGCACGGTATCAGGGCAAGCTGTCCGGTCCTTTACTCGACCGCATTGATATGCAAATTGTGGTCGGCGCATTGAGCCACGAGGAATTAATGCAAGCGGCGCAAGGGGACAGTAGCCAGACCATACAGTCCCGAGTCGAACAGGCTTTTGCACGTCAAATTGCGCGACAAAACAAAGCCAATAACCTCCTCAGTACCAAGGAAATCGCGAGTTTTTGTATCTGCAGTGAAGCGGCGGAAACCTTGTTGCGGCAAGCGATGCAGAAATTCAATTGGTCGGCACGTGCCTATCATCGGGTATTAAAAGTCGCTAGAACCATTGCTGATTTGGCACAATCGGAAAACATAGAAACGGCGCATGTGGCAGAAGCGATACAGTATCGACGTGCATTGCGCGATGCTTAATCTGTCGCAAGATTTGTTTCTCACTTTTTCGAGAGTTTGGCATACACTGTTACTTACCAGTAAGTGTAATTCCTAATTAGGACTGACCCATCTTCAAAAATAATGCAGCGTTCTGCCGTGGCATCAAATTAAAGCTTGTCGTTTTTCGTTCCGTATTTACTTTAGACCGTTCGTAGTGCTCAAGTTGGAAGGCCAAAGTCTTCCGCCTTTTTATACTAGCCAGTCGAGGTTTTTTGATGAGCATCAAACGCAGAATATGGGCTTTGCCCGCCATTGCCGTTGTGATCTTCGGTATCGGTATTGCCGCCAGTGTTTTTTATTCGACGACCGCGATCACCTCCATTAAGACCACAGAAAGTATCGATTACCCCGCTTTAGATCGTTCAAAAACCATACAATTGGAAGTGCAGGGTATTGTCGATGCACTCAAGCAAGCCGTTGGTGAGGACGACAAAAAAGGCATAGAGAGTGTTGGTGAGCGCGCCAAGCGAGTGCGGGAAAAAATGAAAGCGCTGGGCGAACTGCCCGGACGGCATGATCTGGCCGAGCGTTTAAGTAAAGAATTCGATGATTACTATAGCCCTGCGCTGACCGTGGCGAAAATCATGCTGAGCATGGAGCAAGGCGATCCTCAAGCCTTCATCGTACCGATGCAAAATTCCCAAAAAGTATTGGAAGAAGATTTAAGCAAAACGGTCGATGCGGCTAAATCTCAGTTCACTGCGGGCGTAGACAATAGCGGTGATAATGTGCGCAAAGTTTTGTACACCGTGATTGCGGCGGGCGTGATTGTGACTTTGGCTTTGGGCATTGTGTCCTTCTTCATTATTCGTACCGTTTGGCAGCAACTAGGTGGCGAACCCGAGTATGCGCAAGAAATTGCTTCTGCCGTGGCATCGGGCGATTTGAGCATGCAGATCGAGGTCGAAAGTGGTGATACGACTAGCCTACTGGCCGCCTTGGGGGAAATGCAAAACCGATTGCAGAATATGGTGAAGGAAATCAAAACTTCTGCAGAAACAATCAAACTTGCCAGCGCCGAAATCGCCTCTGGCAATACCGATTTGTCGGCACGCACTGAAAATCAGGCGGGCAGTTTAGAAGAAACGTCAAGCTCCATGACCACCATGACAGAGACCGTCAAACAAAACGCGGACAATGCCAGACAGGCCAATAAAATGGTGGAAACCGCCTCCGAAGTGGCGGTGCGTGGCGGTGCGGTGGTCAATCAAGTGGTCACCACTATGGACGACATCAATCAGTCATCGAAAAAAATCGTCGACATTATTAGCGTGATCGATGGCATCGCATTTCAAACCAATATTCTCGCCTTAAACGCAGCGGTCGAAGCGGCAAGGGCGGGTGAGCAGGGACGTGGTTTTGCCGTGGTTGCTTCCGAAGTGCGTAATCTTGCGCAAAGAAGTGCGGCCGCCGCGAAAGAGATTAAGGAATTGATCGGTGACTCGGTCAACAAAGTAAGGACAGGCTCGACTTTGGTGGATCAAGCGGGTAAAACGATGGATGAAATTGTGGCTTCGGTGCGCCGTGTCAGTGACATCATGTCGGAAATCACAGCGGCGAGTCAGGAACAGAGTTCGGGTATTCAAGAGATCGGTTCGGCCATCAATCAGATGGATGAAATGACCCAACAAAACGCTGCCCTAGTTGAACAAGCCGCAGCCGCAGCTGAATCCTTGGAAGAGCAAGCGCAAGTGCTGACCAAGACCCTCAATGTGTTTAAACTCGACCAAGCGCACAGCGCCAATATGTCGCCTACTCGCGCGCCGCTTAAAGCAATGCACATCGCCACGCCGATGAAGGCACCCGCACGTGTACCCGTCAGCCCTGCACCAAAACTTCCAGCAAAAACCGCGAAGGCTGCAACATCTTCAAGCAGCAATAAGCCAGCAGATGACGAGACCGGCGATTGGGACGAATTCTAGGGAAGCGCGCTTTATTTTGTATTCGGCTTACTTGCCCACGGACGTAATAGCTCGTCAAACTTGGGTGGAATCTCAGAAATTTTCATGCCGACACGATAGTGATCACCGCTTAAGATGCAGTATAAGCTCGTCGCTTTGCAGTTGACTTGGCTGCGGTGAGACGCGTCGCGGATATGAGGTACTTCTATCGTCAATTGATAGGTCGAATTGTCAGGCAAAATTTGCGGGCAAGATATTTGTACGCCGTTTTGTGAATAATTGAGGACTTTCACGATCACAATTTGCCCCGAAGCTAGGCGTAAGGCTGCGCGCCAATTGACAGGAACACGGGTGCTGGAACGGGCATTGGACATGAGAATTAGGCGAGATTACACGAACACAAGTGACTGGCGACCTAAATACGAACTTAAAATGAAGCTTTGCTACGCCCACCTTTTTGCGCTCGGGCGCTTCCTTAAGTTCAGTCTAGTAAAAATTTTCCTACGGGTAAAGTCGAAGTGTAGAAAAAAAATCGCTCAATGCATTAGCTTGTAAAACACCACAATTACCGCGATTGCTAATACCGCCGCGACGATGATTTTCCAGACCGAATAGGCTCGTTCGCCTTGCATTTCTCGATCTCAAAAATCGAGCGTAAGCCCTTTATTTATGCGGAGATTCGTGAGTAAGCCCTGCGCAAACTACTCCAGAACGGCACCTTGTTCGCGCCCATGTTTGGTGCGGGCATCATAGTCTAGGTCGCGTTGCCGTGCATCTTTCAGTACCCCTTCGCCTAGGGCATTGGCTTTTTCTTGTAGCTGGGCGCAGCTCGCCATTTGCGGTAAAGCGTTTAGGAGCTTTTCAATTTGAACCGCGGCTTTTTGCGCGGTCTCAACATGGCCCATTTCGTGCTCCTTTAAGGCGGCGAGGTAGACATTGAACTGGCGTTTTTGAACGGAGGACGTAGAACCGACCAAAACGGGCAGCGTCACTTTGACATCCACGTCAATGTTGACGTTACTTAATTTACACGCGCCATCGGCATTGCTATTCCATTTCAAATTCCACTTCACGAACCATTTTGTATAACCGTGAAAGAGTCGTCCATCCTCGTTGATGGGGGAGGCGGCATTGATCAAATTGCCCAAACTCTGACTCGCATCGGCTTTTACTTCATAAGTGACGTTGTCGACCTTTTCACGAATTTGCGCTTGGGCTAAGCTTGTCAACGATAACAACGATAAGGCCATCAATAGCACTGAAATACGACGTAACATAGATTTCTCCCCCGATAGGATTTATTAGATTTTATAAATACACGACGACAGCGAACGACTCTAGTTTGAACCCCTTATAGAAATTCGCTTAAAGCGATTTCGTAAACTGTTTCCGATGCGGGCGTACCGCAGCGCAGATAGATGACCGCACTTGCCGCAACCGTTTTTTTGATCGTCAATTGCATATTCACCGCATGATTTCTGTCGTAGACAGACCTTAATTCTAAGGGCGCAGTGAGCAATAATCCTTGACTGTCTCTTAAATGCAAAGTCGCACCGAAAAGTGCTTGCAAAGTGATCGTTGATGGCGCGCTAATGTTGACTTGAAAATCGTCGGTGCTACCGGCTACGGGCATATTTTCTTGCTGCCATGCGACGGACTGATCGACGACGTGTACTTGTAGCGCCAATGTCTTTTGTAAGGGAGAATTCGGTGCGACGTGATGTAAGACAAGATTGGCGAAGGCGGACGAAGAGAGGCTTAGGGCCAACACCGCAGTCAAGATGATTTTCAAGTCGACCTCCGTATGAATGGACTACATGTGGGTTATCATCAAACAATAGCCATCGGGGTCGATGAGTCTAAATTCACCGTCTGGGCAATAGATCGGATAGGAAATCTGGCTTACGACTAATCCGGCTCGAACCAATTGGCGATGGGCCGCTTCGACTTCGTCCACGTAAAGATAAAAAAGTATAGCTTGCTGGCTAGGTACCACAGCATCCGAGGCCAGTGCCAACATGAGCGCGGCATCACCTGCTTCTAGGCAAGCCCAAGCAATCTCGTCGGAAGCATCGATCATGACCGTGTCCACGCATTCCAAGCCCAACATGGCATAAAATGCGATAGAGGCGCGGACATCTTTGACATAGGCCATAGGCACTAAATTACGTAGACGCATAAAGAAAAATTTCTCACGAGACCCGGAAAGAAGACACACTATGCCACCATGCGATGTCGCTTGCAAGCACTCAAATTGCGCGCTAAGAAGTGGCCTAGCTGGACTGCCAATTCTCGTAAATGAGCGGCGATAAAATGCGACTGCCGAGCAGGCAAATCCCGTATAATTTTCGGCGATATCTTTAATTATTTTGAGCCCTATGAAAACCCATCACATTACGATTTACCACAATCCGCAGTGCGGTACATCCCGAAATACTTTGGCGATGATACGCAATACCGGTATCGAACCCGAGTTGATTGAATATCTTAAAACACCACCCGACCGTGAGCGGCTGAGCGAGATCATCGCGGCCATGGGTTTGCCAGTGCGCGAGATCATGCGACAAAAAGAAAAGCGCTACGAAGAATTAGAGTTGAATGATGCGAAATGGACGGATGCCGATTTGATCGCGGCCATGTTGCGTGAACCGATTTTGATGAATCGCCCTATCGTCATTACCGAAATGGGTACACGTTTATGTCGTCCGTCCGAACGGGTGTTAGATATTTTGCCTTTGCCCCAAAGGGCTGAGCTCAGCAAAGAAGATGGCGAAAAAGTGATTGATGCCTTGGGCGGGCGAGTAGTCTAAAATTTTCTTTTTGTGCGGCCGATTGATTCATGCAAATCCAGTTGCGAGCTAGCACCTATCACATCACGCCCGCTGGCTGTTAAGCGGCGGTGGGTATCGGGTAGGCGCTGTTGCAAAGCCATGCTATCGCGAATACTCTTGCCCATACCCGTTAGCACACTAAAGCCAATAATGCCTAGGGCAAGACGCGGATTTCCCATCACCCTTGCGATGGGTTTGGTCATCAAAAATTTGGTCGCGGGATTGCGTAATAGCGGACTGCGTATCGTGCCTTTCGGGGCGATTCTATCGAGCGCCTGATTGGTCGCTTGTCTTTGCGCACGACGATTAAATAAGCCAAAAGCCAGCATGCCAAAACCAATGGCTGGCGCAATTTTATCTTGCAAGGAGTCGACGACTACCCGTCCACCATGTTTGGTTTTGTCAAATAGACCGCCGTCCATTTCGAAATAGCGATCTTTGTAATTCCCAAAACTTTGTCTGAACTGATCTTTTTTGCGACTCGCAAATGCGCTAGGATCGCGATACAGTTCAAGTGGTTGCATGAACTGGGTTTTCCGCTGCTGAAAATAGCGACGGGTCATCTCAGGATGGGTGAACAGCGTTGCGATGTGCCGTGGGTCATAGCGATCCTTGGTGCCTGGCACAACCCGATCACTGACACCCGAGAGAAAATGACTTGCGCCTTTAACGATCATTTCACTGTTATCAAACACTTTCCCTGAGGCGAAATTTATCGCCTTGTTTCTGATGCGTGTGTGCATCCAAGCATCAGGCGGGGTTTCGATTCTGGTCGCTTCCCGTAGATGCTCCATGCCTTTGAGCGCCAGACTCTGCACGCCACCGTCAAAACTGCGCATCACGGCTTCGCGCTTTTCAGCTTGGAAGGCGCGGAAACGCTGTTGTGTCACTCTAAGGCGCTGCGCAGCCTCTGGGTATTGCTGTGAAAAAGAATCCTGTGCTTGCTGAAAATGGACGACGCTTTGCTTCCTGATCCTGTCGAGGAAACTGGGAGGTGTGGGTTTGCCGCTAGAATCGCCGTTCATGGTTCACGCTTCGTATGGAGACTGGTTTGGGGTCGGTTGATCGCGTTACATGTTAAGTATTGTAGCCTAAGTTGCAGTCATAGTTGCAGTCTTGTTTGCCGCAGAAAATCGAATTTGGAATAAAACTACAACACAAGCATTTGCAGTTTCCGAGTTGAGGACGTAACCTAGATGGATGACACTTAGCACTTTCCCTATTCGCGCACTCTTTTCTGCAAAACAAAATCAGCACCGGCTGTCGATACGCGACTTGGCGCTGGTTTTTGCCATTTTGTTGGTGAGTGCAAACGCCCTGGCAGGGAGTCGGCCTATCCTAAAGGCGGTGACGGCCGATAATAATTTTCCCTATAATTTTTTGAACGGAAGTGAAGTGCAAGGGAGCAGTGTAGACCTCGCGCGAAGCTTGGCTGATCGTTTGGGCTATGAGCTGGACGTGGAGGTTTTACCTTGGACGCGCGCAATCAACACCGCTCAAACGACACCTGAAGTCTTGATATTTAGCATTTCCAAAACGCGTGAACGGCAGGATTTGTTTTACTGGATAGGGCCGGTGAGTAATAGCGAAGAATGGTTGTATAAGCTTAAATCACGGAAAGATATCAGCATCAAAACGATAGACGATGTGCGGAAATATGTGCTCGGTGATGAAGCGAGCAATGCCACGATCCCGGCTTACCTGAAATTGGGAATACAGGTGGATACAGCACCGTCTATGCTTTCGAACTGTAAGAAATTTAAAATAGGCCGGGTTGATCTGATCGCTTTCGATCCCGCAGGAGTTAAGAATATTTTGGAGCCATGCGGCTTGACCGTGGATGATGTTGAAAAAACCGTGCGCTCGCCGCGTGATACTGCGATCTACTTTGCGCTTGGAAAAAACACTTCGGTGGTCTTGGTTGAGAAATTCAAAAATGAATTTGCACGCATGCTGAAAGACCATAGCATAGAGAAAATTAATGAAAAGTGGCTGCCGCGAGGCGCGCCACAGAAACAAATTAAGTAATGAGTCGAGAATTGAGTTTCTTAAAAAGTGGTCTTTCGCGCTTGTCGAATCGAACCGCGCTTTCCTAGATTTGATTCACAAGGCCATCGCCAGTAAAATAGCTTCCTTTTAAGTCCGATTGGCTGCTCAGCCAATTTGACTTAAAAAACCACAAGCAAATCTCATTTGCGACAATAGCCCGATAAGAAAGCAAAAAAATGAATGACAACAGCGCCCGTCCCGCATTCCCTGATCGTTTATCAGTTAATCCACGCAGTCCGCATTACCACGCTGCCGTGTTTGAACATGAAGTGGGCATCAATCTGAACGGTAAAGAACGCTTGAATGTGGAAGAGTATTGCATCAGCGAAGGCTGGATTACCGTACCAGCCGGAAAAACTTTGGACCGCAAAGGCATGCCCATGATGATTAAAGTAAAGGGTGTGGTGGAACCTTTTTATCGCGACTAAATCCAAGTTGATCTCATCGCCGCTGCATCTACATTCACATCCCCATCCGCAAAGGACAAGCCCCATGAAAGCTGTTTCATCCTGTTTGGTTTTAGCAGCACTGTGCGTGCTGCCCATTAGCAGCAAAGCGGGGCTCAACGATAAGGCATTGACACCGCAAGCTAAGGCAAGCGCCCAGACAGGATTTAAAATAGACTATCAAAAATTCACCCTTGCCAATGGCTTGCAAGTGATTTTTCATATCGATCATTCTGACCCAGTGGTGGCTGTGAATTTGACGGCGCATGTGGGTTCGGCGCGGGAAAAATCCGGTCGCACAGGCTTTGCGCATTTGTTTGAGCATCTCCTGTTTTTAGAGTCTGAGAACTTGGGTAAAGGTGGCCTCGATCAAATGAGCGCGCGCATCGGTGGCTCTGGCGCAAATGGTTCTACCTCGCATGACCGTACCAATTATTTGCAGACTGTTCCAAAAGACGCACTGGAAAAAATGATCTGGGCCGAAGCCGATAAATTAGGCTGGTTCATCAATACCGTCACCGATCCTGTGCTCGCCAAAGAGAAGCAAGTCGTCAAAAATGAAAAACGTCAAAGCGTCGATAACAACCCTTATGGACATACGCAATATGTGATCGATAAAGCCTTGTATCCCGCGGATCACCCTTACAACTGGCAAGTCATCGGTTCACTCGAAGACGTGCAAAATGCGACGGTGGATGACGTTAAAGAATTCTTCCGGCGTTGGTATGTGCCGAACAATGTGAGCTTGGTGCTGGCTGGCGACTTTGATCCAGTGCAGGCAAAAAAATGGGTCACGCAATATTTTTCTGAGATCAAGCGCGGTGCAGATGTCCCAGCACTGAGCAAACGTTCTGGCGAATTAAAACAAAGCCTGCGTTTCGTCCATGAGGATAATTTTGCCCGCATTCCAGAACTTAGCTTAGTGTGGCCCGGGGTAGAACAGTTTCACCCGGATTCCTACGCCTTGGATATTTTATGTAGTTATCTTGCCGAAGGAAAAAAAGCGCCTTTATATCGCAGCGTAGTCGAGGATAAAAAATTAAGCGGCTCTGTCCACATGTCGCTACAGGCAAGTGAAATAGCAGGCGAAATACATTTAAGCACGCGCTCTTTTGAAGGCCGATCTTTGGATGATGTGCGACGCGCAATTGACGAGGCTTTTTCTCAATTTGAAAAATCAGGCATTTCGCCAAAAGACCTCGCACGGATACAAGCGGGGCGCGAAACTGAATTTTATAGCTCGCTTTCCAGCGTTTTGGGTAAATCGGCTCAGCTTGCAGAATACAATTATTTGACCGGAAATCCAGGTTACGCCGAACAAGAAGTGCGTAGCCTAATGGCCGTGACCCCTGCCGATGTAATGCGGGTTTATCGTAAATACATACAGGGAAAAAACGTCCTTGCCACTAGTTTTGTACCGAAGGGGCAATCGCACTTGGCGCTTGCCGATTCGGTGAAGGCTGAAGTCGTCGAAGAGAACATTGTGCAAGGCGCAGAAGCGGCCGTTGATCCGAAAATGAGCGCCAGCTATAGCCCAACACCCTCAAGCTTCGATCGAAGCAAAGAGCCGTCTTACGGCGCGCCCGCCGAAGTCAAAATACCGCTCGTTTGGCAATCGAAAGCACAGAATGGCATGCAGCTTCTGGGCATACTCAATCAGGAGGTACCTTTGGTGCAATTTGAATTGGTGATCGATGGCGGCTTGCTTTTGGAAGACAAAAATAAAGTCGGTGTTGCCAATCTGATGGCACGCATGATGACCCAAGGCACGGCACATAAAACACCCCAGGAATTGGAAGAAGCCATACAACAACTCGGTGCGAATATTCGTGTTGCCGCGGGTACTGAAGCGGTGCGCATCAGTGTGCAAACCTTAGCCCGTAATTACGCGGCAACGATGACCTTAGTCGAAGAGATATTGTTGGCGCCACGGTGGGACGAAAAAGAATTCGCCTTACTCAAGCAAAATGTGCTCAATCAAATCCGTCAACAAGAAGCCAATCCCAATTCGGTCGCGAGCCAATATTATGCGCAACTGATTTACGGCAAAGACGAAATTCGCTCCCGCAATCTGATCGGTAGCACCGAGTCGGTCACCGCAATTAGCTTGAACGATTTAAAAGCCTACTACGCCCAAAATATGTCTCCCAATGTAGCGCGCATGCAGGTCGTGGGGGCATTACCGAAAGCGGAGATTGAACGCAGTCTTCAGGGTTTGAATAAAAAATGGCTAAGTAGAAATGTGACTTTACCCGCAGCTACAAAAGCCCAAGTCATTGAGCGAGCGCAGCTTTATTTTGTCGATATACCCGGCGCTAAACAATCCATATTGCAAATTGGCGCACCAGCTTTAGCGGCGCTTGATGCGGATTTTTATCCAGCCTCGGTCATGAATTATATTCTCGGTGGCGGTGGTTTTGCTTCGCGCCTAACCCAAGAACTGCGCGAGGGAAAAGGTTATACCTACGGCATTTCTTCGAGTCTAAGTGGCACGCGAAGCGCGGGCAGTTTTACCATTGCCAGTGGCGTGCGGAGTAACGTGAGTTTGGAAGCGGCACAACTCATCAAAAAGATTTTGCAGGAATATCCTAGTACTTACACCCAGGCTGACCTCGCGACCACGCAGAGCTTTCTCATCAAGAGTAATGCCCGCGCCTTTGAAACGAGTAATGCCAAGTTGAGCATGTTAGACAATATCAGCAAATACGGATGGAAGGCCGATTATGTCAAAGACAGAGAGCGCATAGTTAAAGAAATGACGGTGGAACGCATCACGGCACTCGCGCAAAAATATGCCGACCCCAATAAAATGATCTGGCTCGTTGTGGGTGACGCGCAAACACAATTACCCCGCATGAAGGACTTGGGTTTGGGTGAAGCGATTTTGTTGAATAAGAAAGCGCAATAGAATTTAGCGGAGAATCAGGCTATGAAAATCAAGCGATTAGCTCAAGTTTTCGTCTTGTTGTGGGCAAGTTTTTTGTTGCTTCAAAACACAGCTGCGCAAAGCCTCTCACCCGAGCAGGCCTACGCAGCGATTCCTCATGCGCGTACCGTTTTTGATGTGAGCCAATCTAAGTTATCGACGAAAAATAAAGAAGCCCTAAAGCAGTTGTTCGCGCTCTGCGATCAAGGGGTGGTGTTACGCGTCGAGGCAATGCAAGCATTTGCGGAAAAGGATAAGGCGCGCTTGCAATACGCGAGCTTGCGTTATACCGGCTTGATTCAAGCCGTACAAAGTTTGGCATTGCCCACGGAATTAAAAAATGTCCAGAATTTAATTGCGCGTGCATTACAAGACCATCAGCAGTTTTACCGCATCAAACAAGAACAGCTAGGACATCAAGCTTGGCGCTTAAGTGATGAAGCCATGCAAGCGAGTCAAAAGCTGCATCAGAGTTATGCCAATCTGATGCAACTCTTTCCCGAAGAAACGGCCCATAATCGGCAGGCATTTTTCGACTATCTCTGTGCTTTAGATTTCTTATGAAGGCCGGGAAAATAGGCTGGGCGCTGGCTGTTTTTGTAGCGATTGTTGGGCTATGCGCCGCGTATTTTTTGCACTTCCACAGATCATCAATCGCCGCCGCTTTTCCCGAATCGGGCCTAGTCAATCGAACCGCACATCACCAATTTGATCGTGCCTTGCGAGCCTCGATTCATAGTTTTCAAGAGCGCACACAGCTAGGTTTAGGCATCCTTCTACAAGATCAAATTCCGCCACAAACCACGATAGAAGAGCAAGCCGCCGCGAGTTTTTCGCAATTGACGCAGCAAGGGGAACGGCCTGAAGCGATTTTGTTGATTTGGTCCGAACGAGAACACCTGTTTAAGATCGAAGTGAGTTATCAACTTGAAGGCATATTTCCCGATGTTTTATGTCGCCGTCTTGAGGAATCTGCACGCACTTTTATGCTTTCTCAAAACGATTTTGCGATGCGTGATTTTTTAACCGAAATCATCGTCACCATGGGTCTCCATTATTTGGATTTTAAACGTAGCGGACAGTTGGGCGAATTCGAGCTGCCGACGGCCGCACCATCGACAGCTTTCCACACGCGCTATTTTTCCGGTGGAGCGGGTTTTGTTGGACGGGGTTATGCTGCGACTATGGAACAACTGCGTGCGATGCAGGCATCAGTAACAGCGGCCGTGCTGACCCCCGAGACGGCACTGGCGATGCAGCCGAATGCGCAAATTGAAACGGTGATACAGCGTTATTTACAGTCTTTGCAAATGGGTTTGGGTAGCCCACACTTACCGCTCATCACCGAAGGGAGTCGATACTATCGCATGGAAAAGCCCCATGCCGCCGCCTACCTTCAGCGCATGTATCGCTATTACCAAAAATCGCAACCCTATCAAGTGCTGCAAGAGGGCGACTTAGGTTTCGTCAAATTTCCAGAAGGTTCGCCAGTCCAACCCATTTTGCTACGCAAAAATCAAGATGGCAACTGGATGGTCGATGAAGCCAAAGCATGGGCTTATTTTCATTTGTATGAAGACGGCAGCAGTCATCCTAAATTCGGACGTGGTCCTTTTTCCTTCGCATGGCAGAGTCAACAATCGGTATATCGTGAACACATTACACCCCCCGCATTGCTGGCATCAACACAGCCTCTAGACCAGCTCATCCTCCAAGCGGAAGAAGACCTTAAATCGACGCCCAAGGATGCAAATGCCTATATTCATCTGGCTGAGTTATTGCAGTTCGAATTGTATTGGATTACCGCCGCAGCACCACTCTACGAAAAAGCCTTAGAACTTGAGCCAGGGCGGCTTGAACTGCATTGGCGCTTAATCGATATTTACGCCAATACGACTGATATTGACGGCGAAGAAAGGCATTATTTGGCGCTATTGAAGTTGACCCCAGATGACGCGCTCTTACAGTACTATTACCAATGGTTTCAAACGACCTATGGCACTTCTAACTGAACCGAACGCAACGTAAGCGCGAACCTGATCAGGTGTTCAGGCGGCGCTTGGATGGTGCATCATTTGACCCACCTCGCGCTTTGCAGTACCCTAAGCGACCGTCGTATTTAGATAGAGGAAGCGCGCATTCGTATGAAAAAAATAGTCGTCAAATTTGGCGGGTCTAATCTTCGCAAGCCACAAGATATTGATCGTATCGTGAACGTGGTGCAGACGTATAATCGTCCCTTGGTGTTGGTGGTATCGGCATTTTATGGCATCACCAATGCGCTAATTGAGTGCGTACAGGCCGCAAAAGAAGGGGCAGGAACCCAGGCCGCTTTGGCTGATAGCCGCAATTACACACAGACGCTACGCACCCTGAAATCTGAAATTTTAATCGCCAATATCAGTGATGCTGCACTCAGAGTCGATATTGAAAAAGCGCTGGGTGAAAGATTGGATCAACTCGATCGTTACCTGACCGGCATTCATTGCATAGGTGACGTGCCGACCTTTGTGAATGATGCGATTTTAAGTTATGGCGAACGTTTATCTAGTTTGCTCTTAAGTGAAGTTTTAAAGAGTCGCGGCATCGCGGCGCAGGAAGCTTTGCCAGAAGATATCGGCTTAATGACGGACGGTGTGTTTGGTAATTCGGCCTGCGATTTTGCCGCCAGTAGCGCATCGGTAGCAGAGGCATTGAGTGCGGATAAAGTCTATGTGGTTCCCGGATTTTATGGGGTTGATGCGAGCGGCAAAACGACATTGTTTGGTCGTGGCGGTTCTGATTATTCAGCGGCCTCAATCGCTGCCTGTATCGATGCCGAATCGCTCGATGTTTGGAAAGATGTGGATGGTTTTTTAAGTGCCGACCCCGGTGCAGTGAGTGCCCCACGTTCTATTGCGCAGCTAAATTATTTAGAGGCCGCCGAGCTATCTTATTTCGGAGCGAAGATTTTGCATCCGCGCACGGTGGAGCCACTTTTTGATCGCGAAATCCCGATTCGGATTCTCAATATCATGCGACCAGAGCGCGGTTTGCAGCCCTACACCCTCATCAATGCGCAACGCAAAGTGACGCGCGACGTGGTCAAGAGTGTGACCTCAACTGAGGATGTGGCGATTCTCAAATTACATGGCCCTGGCGTGGGTTTTAAGGCCGGTATTTTGGCGGAAGTCACACAGACTTTAGATAGTCACGGCATTAATATTAAGAGTGTTTTGACTGCGCAAACGGCTATCAATGTGTTGCTCTCTCGCGATCATCTCGATGCCGCCTATGCTGCTGTGAGCGCACATCATCTCAACGGTGTCGTCGAAGTGAGTCGCAACGATGCCGTCGCGATTGTTGCTGTGGTGGGCGACGGGGTGCTGGATGCTTCTGATGTCGGTAGTGCGATTGCCAGCCGTGCCTTGTCCGCTGCGATTGCAAGTGGTGTACGAGTTTGCCTAGCCGCAGCCGGGGCGAGTGAAGTAGCGGCGTATATGTTGGTGCATGAAGACGACAGAAAACGTGCGCTACAGGCGGTGCATGCAGAATTTTTTGGTGTTTGAGCAGATTGCGCCAATTGCGCTAATTGAGCGACTATAAATCGGTATTTGCCCTGCGATATTAACGTGTTTAGTAGTCCCTGTTGACTGCTCGGCGGGTGTATAGTGCGCTACTCGATGCAGCCTTAGCTTAAGGTTTCGTTGAGATCGATTGACGATATTTGTTGAAAAAATTTATGGGAGGGGAAATACATTATGAATCCACGTGGAATCAAAATTTTTGCAAGTTTGTTTGCAATTGTGTTGCTCGGTTTTTTGATTCGAGGAACCTTGATCGATTGGACGATCATTGCGCCGGGTTATACTGGCATTAAGGTCAATCGTTTGGTCAATCGCGGCATTAGTCGGGAAGATGTCGTGACTGGGTTTGTGTTTTTTAACCCGATACAATCGACCGTTATTACTTACCCGACTTTCGTGCAACGTGTTGTGTGGACGCACGATGCAAAGGAGGGAAATCCGACGAACGAAGAATTGACTTTTAATACCAAGGACTCCGTTCCAGTTAATTTGGATGTCGCTGTTTCGTATATTTTGGACGTGAATAAAGTGCCGGATTTTTACACTAAATTTCGCGCTGATCGTATCGAGAATTTTACCCATGGCTACCTACGCGATACGGCACGTAATGTGGTGGTGATGATAGGTTCCGAATACGCTTTTGACGATATCAATGGCTCGAAAAAAGAAGAATTTTTAGCGCGTCTGGCAAAAGAGTTAGACAATCATGTGAATCCTATTGGGGTCAATATTCAACAATTTGGTTTAGTCGGTGCGCTGCGCCCACCTCCTGCTTTGCTTGATGCAGTCAATGCAAAAACACGCGCCATTCAAGACTCCATCAAAGTTGAAAATGAATTGCGCTCGACCCAGGCAGAGGCCAAGAAAAAAGTGGCTTTAGCTGAAGGTGAGGCGGCGGCAAATCGTGCTTTGGCTTCCTCGATTGATGAACGCTTGCTGGCTTGGGAACGCATTAAACTGCAACGTGATGCGATCGCTAAATGGAATGGACAAATGCCTTCTGTGATGTCCGGCGAAGGCAATGGTATGCTGTTTAATGTGCCAACACCGAATGCGGGTGCGCCGCGTAAATAACTTTGAACTTGTTCTAAATTTGACTTGAATAAAGCAGGTGCGTCCCCCGTACCTGCCAAGTTCGCACTCTCCTCTTATACCGATCACTGGCATTCGCCACTTTGCATCGGCAGCTCATCCCTGATCATTCGCCTATTTGTTTGCTACTGCGCAGACTAGCATTTGTCGTGTTCCGAACAAATTGAAAGGATAGTAGATGAACATAATCGAACAGAGAGAAAAGAAGGTCTTGCTAGTGATACGGGTGCTAGTTGCCGGCATGATTTCAGCCCATGGTTGGCACCGTTTATATACGGGCTCCGTGTTTGAATTTGCCGATTCTTACGATGGCTATATCCCTTTCGGCTATTCGCTGATTATGTTGTTGGAATTGGGTGAAACCCTGGGTGCATTTTTATTCGCGTGGGGGAAATTGGTTTTTCCTTTGAGCGTGTTTTATACGGTGGTCTACACCTGCGCAATTTATTTTTTCCACGCTCATTTTGGGTGGTATATGACCGGGGGTGATCACAATGGCGCGGAATATGCCGTGGCGCTCATTGTGAGTTTTATGGCGGTGGGCTGGCAATCTGCCCCCGCCAGCTTTTTCCTGCCACTGTCACGTAGTTGGCGTTGGAATTTGAAATCCGCAGAAATCACAATCGGAGAATCCCATGCAGAAATTTGAAAACCGAAGCCAATACGCAGTCCTTGTTTTGCGCTTGTTGTTAGCGGCCTTGATCGGTGCGCGGGGTTGGGCGCATTGGTTTGATGGCGGAACGCTGCCATTTGGCGAAACCCTTGCGCATGATTTTGCGGGTGCCGCCATGTTAACGATGGCAGTGACTGCACTTGAAGCAATCGGTGCCTTGTTTTTAGCAGCAGGACGCTTGGTATTTCCGATTGCTTTAGCTTACGTTTTGATCTTCGCAAGTAGTATCGCTTTTTATCACGCGGGGAAAGGTTGGTATACTTCGGGCGCAGACCAAGACGGTGCGGAATACGCGGTGTTGTTGATGTTGATGTCGGCGTGTATGGCCTATTTACATGCGCCTTTAAGGAAGGTGAAATTGCTTGACGCTAAAGTAGAAGTAGGCCTAGCTGGGTAAGGGCTTGCGCTCGATTAGCTGTCCTCAATTTTGGTGCTGCGTATCAGCTCAACTAGGTTGTTTTCCTGGCCACGCACCAATTTGAGTAATTCGCCTCGTGCGACTTCGTGCGTGACACCGGCGGCGATCAATTTGTTTAAAAGAGCACCAAAGCGGGCTCGTCGTTTTAAACCGACTTCCGTTAAATCGCGCCGGTCGCAAAAATTTTCTAACATGGTCGAGCCACAGGCGCAGTTGCGGAAAAGTTCGATAATTTGCGAGCCGTCGTCATCTTCGGAAAGCTTAAACCCGCTGCGCCCGGTTTTGATGGCGACCGTGCCTTCAATAAAAGACTTTGCATCGACAAACTCGCGCCCACAGTTGCGACAAGTGCGCGGAAAATTTGACTCCACTAGGCTACGCAGATTTGCGAACATGTCATCTTGTTCTAGCTGCGTACTCATGGTGATTGACTCCGCGAAATAATTGCTCCTAGCACTAGGATAGCAAAAAAATGCGGGATTCGACAATTTTGTAAGCATTTCCCCTAGGGCGATTGCATGAAGCCGTATCAAAACATAATACCACTCAACACAGAGGCACAGAGACACGGAGAAACCCATGAGAACTTCATAAATTCACAATGATCCTAGAAACGGCAGTTGACCGCTCAAGATCGTCTTTAACTTTTTGATTTGTCGACATATTGTTCGCTTTATGGTGATCACCATTTCGGTGAGTGCGCTACAGGCTTGATTGCACACTTTTCCGCCCATCTGGACTTTTGTGTTACTTCAGTGAAGTAACCTCCTCCTATCAACGTGGAGGTTGCGTCGTCGTCGTGCCTTGCCAGATGGGCGGAAAAATGCACACTCAAACCCGTCCAACTGCCGTTTCTAGGATGATTAACGCGAGAAACACGCCAAAATTCACTCCTCTTGCTTTTCCTCAGGTCGCAGCATGCTGCTTACCTGTGTTGAGAGGTTTTTTGGCTCTTTATTGGTTCTTTTATTCATGCAATTGCCCTAGCATTTCTTCTTGTGCGAGAAATGGCTTAGTAGACGTGCTACATTAGATGCTCTAGAGCCGTCGTTTGGAGTTTGCTATGCTGGAAGAAGACCCTTTAATTCAATTGCTTATTTCCTTGCTACCCAGCCCCTTATTTATGGCGCTGTCGGTGGCGTTTGGCATCATAGGTATGGTTTGTTTTTATTCGGGACGCAAAAAGGCTAAACCTCGACTCAAGTGGGGGGGCGTGGCCTTGATGTTTTATCCGTATTTGATCGGTAACGATACCCGACTCTTGGTGGTCGTTGGGCTGGCGCTCTGCGCGGGTTTATTTTTCTGGCGGGAGTAACAAGATCTTGCGCAGAAGCTGCGATGCTGGGTCGGCATCGCAGTTTTGCGCACAAAGTTTTCTTTAGGCTGCGGGTTTATTCCCCGTGCCGCGTACCTGCATTTTGAGTAAGCCCTGCAAGGTGTCGAACCAAAATGGCGCACCTAAGCTAATGGCAAATGCCGTCACCAAACATCCCCAAAATGCCATTCCAGTCGGAAAGCTATGGAATAAGGGCTGAAAGCCAAATAATTGTAATGCTTGCTCTGGCATTCCGGTCGGAAGTGCTTTGCCATAAGCTGCGGTGGCGTTAGCGGCTGCTGTGGCTTGTTCGCGCATGGCCGGACTGACCCACAGCGCCCCGACCACCCGCAGCGCATCGAGTTGCAAGCCAAAAGCCAAGACTGCGCCTAAACCCAAACTGATGTAGCCAGAAAGACGTTTGTAACGACCTGATAAACGATTCATGGATTCATCGAACCAATTGGCGACTTCTTGTTCGACTTGCGCAATGTCACCTTGAGCACGCGTATTGGCCATTTTGAGCACGTCTTTTAAGCGTCCATCGGGCAGATTTTGTATGCGCTGATTCACGCTATCGAAAGTGCTGGCCTGTGCAGTTGGCGCATCGTTTAAAACATGCACGACAGTGGAAGCAAATGCTTGCGCCGATACGTAGGAGAGCTTACCGTCGAGGGGCGTAATGCGTGGATGTCCAACGATGGCGTTCAGTGTTTCGTGTTGATTTTTTTCGAGCTCCAATAATTCGGAGATGCCACTGGCTAAAGTGCGTGCGCGCAGCTTTAGAAAAGTCGCGATGAATTCTTGTAGTGCAGTGACGAAAAGCGAGATCGACAAAAAGAAAAAGACTAGACCGATGGCTGTTTCTAAGACTTGACTTCCAAACATACGATTCTCCTTGTGGGTGTATTTATTTTATGAAGCGAAAAAATAATAACACACTCTCAAGCCACAATCGCGAGTGGCGCAGTTGTCTTCCATTGGCCACGGGTAAAGTCAGGGAAATTTTGCGGCATGCCGTCTTCAGCCACCGACTTTTCGCTTAAGGGCGCAACAGCCGACCAGAAACATCCCTCGTACACATTTTGGTCTAGCGGCTGGCCCAAGCGCAGACATTCAATAATGCGATACAACATCAAAAAATCCATGCCGCCATGACCGCCCATTTTTTTTGCGACTTCACCCAAACGGACGTACAAAGGATGCTCATATTTTGTGGCAATGGCTTCCCAGTCTTTGCCCTGCGCCCATTCGTGGTAGCTCGGCGTGAGTCCCTCGACCGAAATTCGATTCGGGAAACCAGCCAATACGCCATTCACACCCATGATTAAATTGTGGCGGGAATAAGGGCGCGGCGTGGTTTCATCCCATTGCACCATGATGGTACGGCCCAAGGCGGTTTTAATGATGGAGGTATTTTGATCGCCTCCTTTAAAATTGAGCTCTTTAAATTGTGGAAAGCTGAGCTTCTCAGATTGTTTGGCGTAGGCCGCACGCCCTTTAGCTGGACTTGAAAACGAGGAGATGCGTGCGAAATTATCTTCGCCGCGCGCCAAACTCATGTACTGCGCAACCGGCCCCAAACCGTGGGTCGGATACAGATTTCCATCGCGTTTGGCGTATTCAAAAGTCCGCCAGGAGCCAGTTGAATCTCCGTTCTCCATCTGAAAACGCAGCGCATGAATATACGCCGCTTCACCATGCAGTAAATCTCCCAACACACCTTGTCTGACCATATTCAAATACAGCAATTCTTCGCGGCCATAATTAACGTTTTCCAGCATCATGCAATGCTTGCCAGTCGCCTCTGAAGTATCGACGATGTCCCACATTTCTTTTAGCGTGGTGGCAATCGGCACCTCGACAAAAGCATGGGCACCTTTTTGCATGGACATGATCGCCATCGGTGCATGGGTGTTCCATGGCGTTGCGATGAAGACCGCATCGGGCTTGGTTTCGTCTAACATTTTGTGCCAAGCCTGCGTGTCACCGGTGTAAAGCTTGGGCGTATGGCCGTGTTGGGTGACGCTGGCGAGCGCTTTTTTTGCACGCGCCTCGACCACGTCGCAAATGCCGACCACCTGTACACCCGCTATGCTGGCCAATTGTTTAGCATGACCTGAACCACGCGCACCGACACCGATCATCGCAACTTTGACACGTTCTAAGGCAGGCGCAGCAAAGTTACCCATGTAAGCTGCACTAGGCTTACTTTGCTCCATGTTGTGAGCTTGCGTAGTTTGGCCAAAGACTTGAAGGGCCGCAAAACCAGCGCCGGCACTGCCCACATTTTTTAAAAAACGACGACGTGGTGTATTGTTTGATGCGGACATGAGCGACTCCAAAAATGGCTGCGTAATTGTAAGAAAAGAAGGCTTCATTCTACTGATCAGTTCAAAATTCTTCAGCGACAGTTTTTAAGGCAGACATTTAGTTTTTTTTGATGAGTGCAAATGATGCCCAGTAAAACAATGGGATAATTCAGTTTTTGAGGAGAATACGATGCGGCAGTTAATCAGTTCCGGTTCCAGCTTTGAAGAAAAAATTGGCTATTCGCGTGCGGTGGTACAAGGCGACTGGATTTTCGTCTCAGGTACGACGGGTTTTAATTATGCCGACATGAGCATCAGCGAGGACATCGTGACACAGACCGAGCAGTGCCTACAAAATATCAGCGCCGCTTTAGTGCAAGCCGGTGCGAGCCTACGAGATGTGGTGCGCGTTACCTACGTACTGCCCGATGCGACACAATTTGAATCTTGCTGGCCAGTTTTACGTCGCTATTTCGGCGAAATCCGCCCCGCTGCCATGATGATTTCCGCAGGCTTGGCCGATGCGCGGATGAAGATCGAAATTGAAGTGACGGCCTTGCGGCAAAGTTGACTAGGGAAGCATACCGAATAAATCCGCGCTTCCCTAGCGAGCTAAGTTGCGATTTTCTTGCTGGTGTACTCGCTTCATGCCCGATATCAAATCGTCGCGACCAAGGCGTTCAAAATGACTGTATGCTTGACTGTAATAGCCGTCGCGATCAGTTCTATCCTGGGTTTTTAGCGATAGTCGCAATGCGCACTGCGCAATTTCTAAACTGTTGTTTGTTTTAGTCGCGAGCTTCAAGCAAGTTTTCAGAAATTTTTCACTTCCCAATTCGCATTTTAAAAAGCTAGCAATATGTGGCGTGCAGTCCTTAGGACTGATACCGTATTGCTCAATGAGGTCATAAATTCGCAGATAACTTAAGATCGAATCGTCACCGATTTGAAAGTGTTGGCAGACAAATTGATTCAGATCCATCCACTGTGCTGCCAAGTTTGCCGTTGAACGTGGCAGTACGCCCGCATCGATACCATGAAGCAGATTGTTGGCGAAATTAAAACTGAGAAAATCTAGGAGACTGACATCGCTTTGCATGATAAAGATGTCGGCAAATCCTTTAGAAAAGGCGTCAAGACATTCGGCCAATAAGGCTGGGTCTTTCGTGCGTCGAAATTGCGCGCCTAAATTACGGCCTAGCATATTGAGCCAAGTACTATTGCTGTCGATTTTGGTGTCTGCAACGCTACGGAGCAGGCCAGCGGCTTCTTCAAATTTGCCTTTGTCATAGAGGACTTTAGAACGGCACATTTGCGCTCGTATCTGCGTACTTTGTAGGGCATGCCCATGTTCAAATGCGGTATTTACGCGCTGTAAATAACCTGCCAATTGCTTTAGGTCCGATTGGCGCTCATAGAAGTGGGCTTGGCACATATCAACGACACTTTTAGTCCAAGCGGGAAGCTTTGTTGTAACTGCACGGGCTCGGTCGAGTTGTGCTTCAGTCTCATCTTTGTCCGTGAACAGCGTTCGTTTTGCAGAATGGAGCGCAATCGCAAGTGCTTCGACCCACACTATCCATTCGGGTCGCAACATCAAGTCCAGAGAATTCAAGCTCTCAAAATTCTGTTGCGGCTTTTCTTTCGTGAACCCACTCTTTGTCGGGCTGATGATTAAATCTTTGGGATCCACCGCGAGTCGATATGGACCGGCAGTGGCTTTCTCGTAAGCGATTAGCGGCGGATTAAACCCTTCCACATAGCTGCAAAAACGGGCTAATTGTCTGCGATGAATATTGCCAAACACGAGCGCGATATCGGCCTTCTTTAAGCTATTGGGATAGGCATCTTTGAGTAAACGCAAAAACCGGAGTAGATCTGCGCTCCGCACCGTATGCCGCGTTCCACAATATTCGATCCACATCAAAACGCTCCGCAACTCGTGAATTTAAGAAAATTCATTATGTCACAGCTGTCACTTTGGAGCCAGCCGATTTCTTGCCTAAAATCGCTGGGAACTTGTGGAAAAAAATCGAAAATTTAGGAGGCTATGATGACAGCTAATGTAAGCAGGGGAAAAAGTTTTTCTTGGGGAGGGGCAGTGCTGAGTTTGGTGCTGTGCTCCGCATGCGGTGGCAATCACGAAGCGAGTCGAGTATCAACACCTGTCACACAAATGCCAGCGCCCTTGGTGCAGCAAAATTATTCAGGTCCGCGCTCGCAATACCACATCGTACCGGCGGGCGATGTGTTTCGCATTATCGACACCTCGGGAAAGCAGGCCGACGGTCTGGTGTCCGGCAAGGCCGTGCTGGTTTTTGATGACCTGCGCGTGTCGCTGCAAATGTTCGAAGCCTTGCGCGGCATCTCAGGGTCTGAGGTGAATACGATTATCGACCTTTACATCGCATTTTTTAATCGGATTCCAGACGCTGAGGGTTTGCTGTACTGGATAACGCAGCGAAAAGCGGGCATGAGCGTGGATCAAATTGCGCAGAATTTTTATCTCGCGGCCATAGCGTATTCATCCTTGACCTCCTATAGCGTTAGCATGACGAATGATGACTTCGTGAAGATCATCTATCAAAATGTGTTGGGACGCAGTGGTCTGACTGCGCCGAGTTACATTGAAGTGAAGTACTGGTCAGATGAATTAAAAAATGGCCGCAGTAGAGCGAGTCTGATCAACGCCATGTTGGTCTCGGCACGTAGTTTGGCCAATGACGCACAATGGTCGTGGGTGACACATCTTCTCGATAATAAAGTTGAAGTCGCCCGCTATTACGCGCTTGAACAAGGTGTGAGCCTCAATAGCCAACAGGAAAATATTTCCAAAGGTATGGCGGTTGTACGTGATATTACAGCCACCAACGTCAGCCTTGCAAAGCAAAAAATAGTCATCAATGACCCGCAATTTAATTTGGCGCTTGATCGCTATTTTGCTGCATCAGGCGCAAATCAAACCGTGACGCAAGGTGCTAAAGTCAAGCTCAATGCAAGCGAAAGTTTTGTTCCATTTGGGCGCAGTATTCGTTACCAATGGCAGTGGCTGAAAAAGCCCAATGGTAGCCAAGCTAGTTTGTCGAATGACAGTTCGGCGCAGCCCGAATTCATCGCCGACACTGCGGGGCAATATAGCTTGGCACTTACGGTTACAGATGGCGTTCAGTCGAGCGCCGCCAGTCAAGTGAGTGTGACGGCAACTGGTGCGACACAATCGAGCTTGAGCCTGTATTTGGCAGGTGGAGTTGAAGCGGTAGAAGAAACGGCGATTGATGTGATTTTTCATGGTACGCGTGCCGGACACATCAACTCGGTGAGTTTGGTGGGGCAAAGTTGTAGCAAACAAAGCGCTACCGCGACCAATGAATTCGTCCAATTTACTTGTCAAACACCGAGTTCGCAAGGGCAAGATCAACGTATGGATTATCTGCGGGTGAGTGCCGATGATCAAGCCGAATCATGGAACAGCGGCCCTATCTACACCAGTTCACGCAATTTCTGGCGTACTTATAACGGTGAAATGCTTGTCACTGGGTTGGCGCAATACCTGTATCCGGGGCAGGTAAATTCAGGTGCGATCATCGATCTCAAAGTGAACGCCCTCAGTGGAAATTTAGGCGACATCGGTGCCGCCTCGTATTACGGCTCGCTCAAAGTCGGTGACGCAATTTGCCCCCAAGTTGCCGGTGTCGATTGGCGTTATCAATGTCCAGTGATGAAGACCGGAACTTATTCCGTTCACGTTCAACACGATCAAAACACCCGTTACATCGTTGGGCAAACCTTTCAAGTTTACATTTCAAGCGAAGGCGCGGTGGTGTCAACACCGGTCGTCAACGGCAGCTGCGGTAGCGCACACCAATTCAACGGCACAAGTCGTCCGAGCCAGCCCAGCGAACTTTGCAGTGCCGGAAC
>JAHFQV010000116.1 GCA_023259175.1 Oxalobacteraceae bacterium
AAAGCAATGGGCATGCATCTTGCATATAAACATTGCCGCAGCTTGTGTATCGCCTGCCAGCATCCATTGAATAATCTAATTGGGAGTGAAAGATGAAGTCCACATTATTTCTCAGGTCCGTGTTGTCGCCTTTATGTGTTTCCGGTGTTTTAGCCGGTGCTATTGCGACGCTCTTTGTGAATACGGCTGTTGCACAGAATGCAGATGCAAATGCTGCGAAAAAAATTGCGCCAGCGAGCAAAAAAGTGCCGCCTACGCCTAGCTGTACTGCCCCTGTTGTGTGGAGCTTAGCTTTGGCACCGCTGACACTAAAAGGAGCGGCTGTGCCGACACAAGAGCCAGCGAGTGACTGTGAATTCCACCAATGGTCTTGGGAGTCCTTTGTGTGGGCGACCAGCATAGACACGACGACCAATGCGCCACGCTTTTTGGGCTTGCCAACGCCCAAGGATATCTTGACAGCCGGATTTGTCCCGGGGCAAAACAATGCCGCAAGTCTGAGTTTGGAGTTGGGAACGCGTGTGCACAATAAGAGCAGCAAACAGATCGTCGAAAAAGCCGGTGCCATTGTAGAAGCCGATGGCAATGTCCTCATCGATCAGAACGGCTACCCTGTTTATGCATCCGTGCATATGAACACCGCCTACTTTAATACCGCAAAAAACAATATGATTTTTACGGGACAGTACGTCGCCAATAACAATGCGCCAAACGATCAGTTCCCACAAGGCGCGATTGTCTTCAAGGCCACTTGGCGGCGTATTGATGGCACCCCACCGGCGCATAGCTATGTGATTAAAGCCAAGGTGCCCGTACTGCAACTGACCAATGGAAGTGTGGTGCCTGTGCCTGGACAAACAAAGGAAGTGACTGTCGCACTGGTGGGACTACATGTGGTGGGTCGTCCCAAAGGACATCCCGAATTTTTGTGGGCGACTTTTGAGCAAAACAATAATGCGCCTATGGTTCCCGATGGTAGTTTCAGTACCCAGTGCCCTACACCCGCAGGTAAATGTGTGGACATCGATCCAAACGGACACACGTTTTATCAAGGGGGAACACCATTTGCACAAACAAATATCGCCACTTCTAACACGCCGGCAACAGTGGCATTTGACGTGACGACGCAAAAATTTTCGCCCGTAACTCAAGTGGTGCAAGCCAATCGTACCGGCGGCGAGAATTCTCCTAACGGCGTGCAAAATATTTTGACGCTCAACACTGCCGGTCAAGCATTCATGGCGCAGCAAGCGAATGCCCAGGCGGTGTTCCAAAATTATCGCTTGATCGGCACGGTCTGGTTGGCACCAGGTAGCTATTCGCGTGCCACACCGAATTGGTGGAATCTGGGTTCGACCAATCCTGTCGGGTCTGTTAATTTGGCCAATAGTACGGCTGAGACATTTCAACAGGTTCCACAAGCCAACCAGCCAGGATCCAACTGTTTCGCGTGTCACAATCCAACCGCCTTTGGTGGGACGCAAGGGACACTGAATGCGCAGGGTAGTTTCACTTCATTGGGTTCGCCAACACAAGGCCAATCAGGCCTGCCCGCACGCTTGATAGGCATCTCACATGTGATCGCAGCGCAAGCTGCGGCCGCCGTGCCAAATTCGGTACCGGCTAATGTTGCGCCTTCCTGTGTCAACGTGAATGCAGGTCCGATTATAAGCAATGTGCAAGCCCAAACCACTTGCCCAGCGACCTGCGCATCGGCGACTCCGGTCGGGAAATGGAATGGACAATGGACGACTCAAGCCAACATGCAATCGGTTTGTCAGTGCTGTCAATGAAGCTAGCGGGGTAAAAGAAGAAAGTATTCTAAATGCCCAACGAACACCCATTTCCATTCACTCGGAAATGGGTGTGGGGCATGAAACCTTGTGGTTTATCGTTCTCTCTATTCGCCAATTCACCCGCAAGACTGTTAGCATATGGTTTTCTGAAAACTGCGCTAGTGGCTGTTTTTGCCGCGCACAAACACCTAAAATCCATGAGCTTGCCATCACGATACCTGAGCACTGTGCGCTTAGTTGCTCGCCACTTTATACGCTGCATCGCTGGCGTTCCACTTATGCTGGCCTTGGGAATGAGTCCCGTGCTCGCCCAGAGCCCGCCAGCACCAGTGATTGCGCTCGATAAACTTGATCTCAAAGACCTATTCAATTTCAATTCTGGATTTCAGTTTCGCATTGCGAGCTTTAGTGCCGAAGAAACCGAAATTGGCCAAGGCGCGCTTATTTTGCTGCTCTCTAGCGATCAAACAGTAGCCCTGATTAAAATTGATGGTGTCACGCAACGTTTGCATTTGCTGCAAAAAAATAGCGATACTCGGTGCAGCGATGGCGCGCACGCGCTTTGGGTGTATGCCTTAGACGAGCAAAGACTCATGCTCAAAGTAAGTTTTCGAAAAATTGCGGATCAATGTCAGGCGCAAGGTTTGTTGAGCTTACGATTGGACAAGCATAATCGTCGAATCTTGGTCAAAGGAGTGCGAAGACTTTGACGGTAGGCCAACCGTAGATTTTTTTGCTTAGCAAAGGAAAAGGTATGGGAAAAATTAATCGAACAGCCAAGGGTTATTTTCACGATTTTGACCCCTATACATTGCACCCGACCAAAAAGGCTGCAACGACTGAACGTTCACGCCTATCCAAGCTCACGGGTGTCAAAAAGAGAGCACCACGGGTCTCTACCTTTTATACCATCTTGCAGGACAAAAGAAAAAATGATCCGAGTAAATTTGGTAGTGTTCCACAAGGCCCGCACACCTTCCCGCATCATGGTATTCATCACGGCATCATTGAGGCCCGCAAGCTAGGCAAATTAAGTGAATTTTCTAGCGTCATCCCCAGCCCAGCAGATTACAATAAAAGGGTGAATAAGGAGATACCGCCCAACCATACCAAGCGCGCCAGAGCTGTGAAAGCGCAGATCATTTTTAAAAAGCGCTTCTTGCGTTTTGATCAGCTAAAAAAAATGAAAAATTTACCGGAAGTACGCGAAATAGCCTTTGCCCATGTCATCAATAAATTGATACAAATGGATCCTTATGGCTCGTATGCTTACAAGGGGAAAGGTGCGGGAAAGCGCGCACTCAAAGGGAAAGGAGAGAGCAGCTTATTACCTTTGTCCTCCCAAATTGATTTGCCCAAGACGGCAGGATTTACCGATATGAGCGGGGT
This sequence comes from Oxalobacteraceae bacterium, assembly GCA_023259175.1. Lineage (GTDB taxonomy): Bacteria > Pseudomonadota > Gammaproteobacteria > Burkholderiales > Burkholderiaceae_D > Undibacterium. Next base: position 3,186 of record JAHFQV010000116.1, read on the forward strand.
CACCACACGCAGCCAAACTTTATTGAAAACCCTGAAAAAATTTGGAGTGAAGTAAAGCAATCCGAGAGCAAATTTTTTGACTAAGCCGCAGTACTAATGTCTTAAAAAAGGTAAGAGCTTTTCCCGTGTCCAATAGCGATTGGCCATGGATAGGTTCCATCCAGTGACGAGTATCAAGACGGCGAGGTAGCTAGTATCCGCGTGAAATAGAGCGCTACTCATAGGCGCTTTGCCTTGTAGTGCCATCCCTAAGGCCAGCGCGCCAACGACTAAGACGGAAGCGACGATAAAATAAAATCGCACTCTGCGCGGTTTGTCGCTGCTGCGCATCCAAACACCTAAACTAAGAATGCAAGCGAACTCGAATGTGGCGATGAAAATGCGATGTGCTGCGTTAAAGCTCGACGCTAAATGTTTGTCGTGCATCAGTGATGAAATCGCGAGCGCCATGCCTTGCAATGCCGAGTAAATCAAAAGCAAGATGATCGCGTGGTAAAGCGAGCTGCTTAAAAATAGCCGCGTTCCTATCGACTTAGACATCCAAGAATTAGGCAGTAAATAATAGCGCCAATGTAGGTCTTTGGCGAAAAGCTGTAGGCTCAATCCGCTTGCAAGCGTTAAAAATAAAATCAGATGGATGAGGGTGTAGTCACCCTGCCAAGCAAGTAAAATTTGAGACGGTTGTATGTACACTAAAATTTGAACAGGCAGTATCACAAGCGCCGAAATAATAAACTGGCGGCGGGTGTTGATTGTTTCGTAGACCAGCGAGTTTCTTTTTCCTTGATTTTCGCGTGACGGGTCGAGGAAAGTATAGCGTTTAAGTTGAATCGCGATTTTAGTTTTGAAATTTGAATTCGTTAGCGACCGCCACGAATTTGGCGCACGACTCAACTGTGGAATTTCTTGCCACCGATGATGCAGGAACCAGACAAGGAGTGGCCAAGACAAACACCCTAAACTCAGGGTAAGCCAATGCGTCATCATGGGCTGTATGTCTAGAACCATGTCAGGCATCCAATGAGCAGCCAAGATAAATGCCATGACCGACAATATGAGGTAGGCGGCGCTGGACGGAAGCAGGCCATGCGCGAAAAACGCCCATAAGTAGACGGCGCTTACACTCAAGCATATCACTGCGCCATGCAGTAGCCATGCTGATGCCTGCCAGCTACTGGGCGTCAGAACCACGCCCGCGATGAGCACAATGCATATGGCAGTAGCAATCTTGCGTGTCAATGTCGACAGGTAGGCACGCCAAAGCGCATGTGGAGCGCGTAATTGATTCAGCATGTGCGCAGTTTTGAATAAGTTGTCGAGCGCTTGATAGCTCGCTAAACAAAGTAAGCTCAGTGCGAAATAAGTCCACATGTGAAGATCAAATCCGCTCGCTTTGGGATCCGACAAAAAATATGACAAAGGGAATGCAAGAACTAAGAGGGCGGCCAGTGACACTGTCAAGTACCGGAGTTCGAGCGAGAGCAGTTGCATATGTTGAGTCTGCATTTTTGTCAAAGGTATGTGCATACTTTGCCGAGTCTTTATGACCCGCCTTTATTCGTTGAAAGCGACAAACAAGTCATCTAGGGTCGGTGTGCGCAAAGAGCTGCTTGCATTAAGTCGTGACAAGCTTTCCTGATCGAGTTTGCGCAGGTCTACCAACTTACGCCGAAAATTATGGGTAACGCAGGCATTGCGTGGAAGCAGTTCTAAATCACTTGCTAGGATGCGAAGCGAATCACGTATCACGTCGAGCTCGTCAAAAAATTGGATACGGCCATCACGCATAAACGCGATGTGGGTCACGATCCGTTCGAGATCGCTCAGCAAATGACTGGAAATAAGCACGGTGGGGCTATATACGCCTTCATTTTCGGCACGGATTTCGCTCAAAAATAAGGACTCATTTCTAAATAAAACTCGCACGAATTCCTGTCGTGTGAGCGGGTCTAAACTCGCGACGGGTTCGTCTAAAACAATCACATCGGGTTGGTGCGTCAGCGCGAGTATGAGCGCCAACTTTTGTTGGTCACCACCAGACAAGTTGCCGACCAAGGATCCGAGCGGAAGCTGCAATTGGATCGCCAATCGTAGGGCGCGTTCTTCGGTCCACTGCGCATAAGCCTGGCCTATCATTTTGAGATGCATTTCAACGGAAAGGTAGGCCAGCAAATCGGGCGATTGCGCCACATAGCCTAGGCGCTCGCGCACGCTGTCGTCGAGTGCCAGCGCAGCCTGTCCTAGCAGACGGCACTCCCCGGTTTGCGCTGGCAAGAGACCAACGATACTGCGCAGCAGGGTCGATTTTCCGCAACCATTGGCACCGACTAAACCGACCACGGCTCCGGGTGGGATTTGCAAATCAATTCCCTTTAAGATTGACTTTGATGCGCTCTCATAATGCAGGTCTTTGCACTCAATCGCAAATTCGTATTGATCAATTCGGCTCATTTCTTTCCTTCTTCTTCGTCGAAACATTGAATTAAAAGTGCGATTGCTTCATCTCGATTGACATTTAATTGGAGCGCGACCTTGGTCGCGGCTTGCATATGCGGAAGGAGCAGTTTCATTTTCTCTTTTCGAGAGCTGCGGCGTTCAGCGACCACCATGCCAACGCCGCGCAATCGCATCAATACCCCTTCAGTTTCCAGCATGCTGTAGGCCTTACTGACCGTCATGGGATTGATCGCATGTTCTGACGCGAGACTGCGCACCGACGGCAGCGGGTCGCCCGCTTTAACGTGTCCGCTGACGATGGCGTGCCGCACCTGATCTAAAATCTGGCGAAAAATAGGCGTGGTACTCGAAGGTGCGATGTCGAAGTTCATTGCGCATTAGTGTATCACTACGATAATACGCATTGCAAGCCCTGAATTTCAACTGGGTTGTCGGACATTGAGTTGGACATTGAGTTGGGTATTAAGATTAATGCTCTCGCTTAGTAGTGGCCATCTAGCATGGAAAATATCGAGTAAATGAGTTACCCTTGATGTTTTCGACCAAGCTATTCCGATATGAAATTTCGCTGCCTGTTACTGTTTGCTGTACTTTCTATGCCGCTTGGTTTTGCCTACGCGGATTTGAATTGGGATGAAACGATACCGACTGACCCGAAAATTAAGACGGGTCAACTTGCAAATGGGCTGCGTTACCTCATTCGAAAAAATGCCTTACCGGAGAAAAGTGTAGAGCTGCGTTTGGTGGTTAGAGCAGGGTCTTTGAATGAGGCTGACGATCAGCAAGGGGCTGCGCATTTTGTCGAGCACTTGGCGTTTGAAAACAGCAAAAATTTTCCCAATAAAAGCCTGGTTTCAAAACTCGAAGAGATAGGTCTTAAGTTCGGTGGTGAAATCGGCGCGTTCACAACTTTTGATCATACCAAGTTTCAATTGACGGTGCCTACGACCCGTAGCAGTGATCTGAGCTTGGCTTTGACAGTGCTGCATGATTGGGCATCGGGAGTGCAAATGCGGGAGTCTGATTTTAATTCAGAACGCAAAGTCATCGAGGAAGAAGCGCGCCTTAGAAATAATTTGGAAGATCGAAAGCAGGACGCAATGATCGCTGCTTTTTTGCCCGATACCCGTTTTGCACAGCGTAAGGTGATCGGTGAGCCTAAGGCTTTTGCACAATTGGACTTGGCCAGCGTCCAGCGCTTTTATGCGCAGTATTATCAAGCCCATCGTATGGCTTTGATCGTGGTCGGTGATGTCGATGAAGTCGAAATGGAAAAGAAAATCGCGGCGATTTTTTCTGACATTCCAAGTCAGGCAATTGCAGAAGACCTGCCAAACTTAAGCCAAGCCGCACCTGCAAAAACTAAGCTGAGTTTTTTCGTCGACCCTGAGCAAGTGACCCATACTGTAGAAATCGAAACCAAAGTGGCGGAAAGTATTCCCATGCTTACTTTCGGCCAATGGCGAGCGCGAAAAATTGAAGAAATCTACGAACAACTTTTTCAACAACGCTTGTCGGTTTCGCGTATCGGTTATGAAAATGCGGCCGGTGGTGGTTTGGGATTTTTAGAACACCGTCCACGGGTTTCGATTTGGATAGAGCGCGGTCAAGATGGTTTTGAAACGGCCTTACGCGCAGTGGTGGCGAAAGCACTGCAAATCGAACAGTATGGTTTCAAGGCGAGCGAGCTGGATGCGAAAAAGAAGATCGACCGTATGTTCTACCAAAATTGGTTTACCGAACGGGAAAAAAACCAATCGGCCGACCTTGCCGCGCAATTGATTTCGCACTTTGTCTATGGCGATGTTGTAATTGATCCCGAACACCGCCATCAATGGGCGATGGCCTTGTATGACACGATCAGTTTAAAAGAGGTCAATGACTTTGCGCGCACACACTCGGTCCTTGGTAAAGGGAAGCGTATTTTGTATTCCGCGCCCAAACAATCTGAATTGCCCACTGAAGCGGAGCTCCTAGGCATGATTGCGGGAGCGGAAAAGCAAACAGTCCCCGACTATAAAGTGATCGCCCCGTTACCGAGTATTATTAAAACACCGCTTGCCAAAAGTGGTCGTATCATTAGTGAAAAATGGAATCCGCAGTGGGGAACGACCGAGATGGTTTTGTCGAATGGGATTAAGCTTAGTGTGAAGAACACGGATTTTATGAACGATGAAATCGTCCTGCTGCATGAACGATTAGGCGGGGAATCGCTATTTTCGGACCATGACTATTTGGCGGCACGCTATTCGGATACCTTAATCCGTGCCATGGGTTTTGATAACTTGAGTCCCCGTGCGGCGGGGGATTTTTTGGCGCAAAAACATCTAAGTTTCGAGATGGCGATTAACCCCAATACCGAACGGATTCGGGGTGTGAGCGATCAAGCGGACCTCGAGACTTTATTTCAATTGCTGTATCAAAGGGTGAGTCGCCCGAGCCATATTCCTGTTTTGTTTGATGCCCAGCTTAAGTACGAGCTCGATAATTTGCAGCGCGCTTACGAGAATCCGATTTATGTATTACAAGACCAATTGCTGCTGGAAATGTATGGTCGCGAAACGCGTTTGAATATGTTGCCGAAACTGAGTTCATTTGATGCTTTCAGTGCGGAATCCATTTTGCCGATGTTTCGATTCAGGAATCAAAATTTCAATGGCAGTCATTTTGTTTTGGTGGGCAATATTGATCTCAAGCAGCTGCGGCCTTTGGCGGAAAAATATTTGGCAATTTTGCCGAGTCAAAGTAAGCCGACGAATTTGATCGCAAGACCGCTTCTGCCAAAGTCGGGCGCGCAACATAAGACCATTTATTTTGGTGAAGAGGAAAAGGCGGTCGTTCGTATTTTGTATCACGGTACGCGCAATTTGTCCTCGAAAGAAGAGCTCAATTTTGCGTTCTTGCGTGACCTATTAGATTTACGTATGACCGAACGTTTGCGTCAACAAAAGCCCCTCATTTATACCCAAGGCGTGCAAATTTCCATGAATCGGTTTGCGGAAAAGCTCTATCAGCTCGACTTTTACTTGCCCTGCGCACCGAAAAATGTCAAAGAGGTCAGCGATGTCGTGCGCGAGGAAGTAGGAAAACTGCGGCGCGGAGAAATCAAGGAAGCGGACTTGGAAAAAGTAAAGGCGAATTGGTTGGTGGCGATGAAAACGCATCGTCGCGAAAATCAATTCTGGGCCGAGCAAATTTTAGAGGAGCGCTTGTATGGACGTGAAGCGATGGCGCTTGAAGATGCCGAGAGGACGGTGAAGAATGTCAATGGATTTGCGATTCGTGAGACGGCTAGTCTTTTGCTGAACGACAAGCGGGTGTTCGAAATGGATATGCTACCCGATAGCATGCGTCCGGCATCAGAACGAAAGTTAAGTTATGTTCAGCCTTATTATGGTGCGCAACTCTTGAAAAAAATTAAGGATGAAATGCGTGAAGCGGATCGCTCGGTTGGCCAGAAAATTCGGTTTGGTCGTGAGAATATGATCAAAGCAGATGTGCGCCAAGAAAGCTCGAAAATAGACGCACTTTATTACCGATTGCAAGCGACGCAAGTAAGCCAATGTCTACTACCGGTTAAGGAATTTTATGCCCAATCTTTAAATGCCTTGCTGCGCGGTATCAGTGATGTTTCACTTCCAGAGGACGCTCTAAAGAAGGAAGTGAAATTAGAATTAGACCAAGTGCGGCAATACAGTCATTTTGAAGTTCTCGCTGACGGTTTCGTTACAAATGCCGAGCCCATCATACGTAAGTGCAGGGCTCGATCTGATCCATGAAGTTGCTATGAGTGGCTATGAAACTTTGGGCAAAAAAGGGATGTTTGCCTGCGCTGCTGGCGGTTCGCAACTGATCCGAAACAAGCGATCACTTAAGGCTGTGGTGTGAATGGAGACCTCTAAAAATCGCGCTATGATTGCGCAATTAGTTTCGCAGTGTAAGGAGACGACATTGCAGGTAAATTCGCCACCGACCAATGCGATAGGAAGTAGTAGCTGGTCTGCCAGATGTTCTCCAATGGCCGCTTTACTTTCGAGGTAAGCTTTCATTTCATCGCAGCCTATTTGCGCGACTTTTTCACTGGTTCTTCCTTTGTCGCCGTGGCTGGTGACGACCTCAGTATGATCCGAAAATTGCGCACTTAAAATCAAGGTATTACCTACACCATGACTATTTCTAAGTCCTTGGTGTTGTAGCGCATCCTCCCCCCATTTTAAATGACGACGTACCGCTTTTAGCTGCCTTTCTGCAATGCTGTGATCGAGGTTGGCAATCAAAGCTAAGGCGTGTTGGCCTAGGGCTTCCCCTCGACTTAATAAGTGCAAGGCTTGAGGCTGCGTCCACGGTGAAATTTTCGCGCGTAATTGGCCACCACCACCCGGATAAAAACCGTGCTTGAGTAGCTCGATGTCGAGTACTACGCCCATCTTTCGTAGCGCAGGTAGGAAACTGAGTTCTAAAAATTCAAAGCAAGGTGCCATCGGTACATGCGTGCCTCCTTCAAGTGTGATGGTACTGGCTTGCTCGGCAAACAAAAGAGGCCACAGTATGGTTTGTAAAACTAAGGCGCAGCTGCCAGCAGTTCCTATGGCGAATTGATAGTCGCCGCCACGTAAATAATGCGGTGTAAATTCGAGGCGCTGACTGCCGAGTTCATCGCCTTTGACGCTTGCACCGGAAATGGCCTGGGCAGCGCGAACGCAAGTTAAATGCTGACGCATTAAGCCAGGCTTGCTGCGTTTGGCGCGTATATTGTCCACTACTATCGGTGTTTGCGTGATGATGGACAAGGCCAAGGCCGTGCGCAAAATCTGCCCACCCCCTTCACCTTGTGAGGCATCGATTTCTAACGGTGTGTTTTTCTTTTTCATCCTTATTTTCTTTCGTTTGGTCGAGACACTAAGCGCGCAATAAAGCTTCATTTTCAGGCTTCATCATCAACCTTAATCATCCGCCTGTATCTTCAACCTGTATCTTCAACCTGTATCTTCAACC
>JAHFQV010000211.1 GCA_023259175.1 Oxalobacteraceae bacterium
TCTGTGCGATCTCGCTGATCGTTTTCACCCCGCGAACCGCCTCAAGACCCACTTTCGCCTTGAATTCCGCCGTATGCACTTTGCGTTTTTTGCCTTCACTCATTTTGCGCCATCCTTTCAGGGATGACAGCTTAAACTACTGGCTTGGCGTTGTCTCAATTTGGGGATCCACTATATGAAGGCATCGCCGGAGCTATTTTCTTGGTTGGATGGAGTAATTTAAGATATTATGCAAAGATGCAAGCCTGACCCGTTTTGTCGAAAGATATTATGCAAAGATGCAAGCCTGACCCGTTTTGTCGAGCCTCATCTTAGGAACTACTACGTGAAAAAATCACTTAACAAAATTATTGCCGTACTAATTATAGTTTTTTGTAACACATCATTTTCTCAATCCTATGAATTTAACCAAGGATACATTTTCGATCAAAAATACATAAAACGAATACCGTTAGAAAAGGCAGAGAAAATTTCTGAAATCTCTGGCATTTTTAATCAATTTCTTTCTTGGAATTGGCCACCTGAAAAAATAACTAGTCCTCGAATTGAACGCGTAGGAAGCCGTCTTATCATTAAATTTGAGAATAGACCTCCACTTACTTTGCGTGACTTTTCAACTAAAGAAGGTGACGGAGAATCACAGTTTTTTAAATATCTTAAAAGTGTGCCAAATTATTATATGATTGGGGTTGTTTTTGGTCATGATCAGCCGGCATTTCTGCTTATCCATGAATCCGGTAGTGACCTATACTTTGTTGACACATATTGAATTAACTTATTTTTTCAATGGTTTAGATTGTCACATTATGCATTAGCTAACAAATCGCTCAAGCACCGCGCACTACGTGCGCTGGACAGTTTTTAAGTTGCAGTTTTGTGGTTTTGCTGCGCAAAAGTATTCCACAAAACTGCAACTTAAAAACTGCCGCTTAGCTCGGCGTTACCTAATGGAGGAAACTCTTAATGCCCATGATTCCGAGTTTTTTTGCAGCAGCAACCTACACGGCCATTAAGGTGGGTGGTTACTACTACTTTGGGGCGGCGGCTAATAAAAAGCTAGAACAGAAATTTCCACCGTTAAAATTTGCGTTCATCAAAGTGGCGAGCGGATTCGTTGGAGGGTTCCTTTTCTTGATGGCATTTTCCGCTCTTGTTGCAGAGCGAGATCCTTCCGATTTTGAAATGCTTTTAACTCTATTTCCAGTCAGATATATTATTTGGTATTTTGTTTTAGGGCGTTGCTATAAACTTTTTGAACGTAAGTCGATTTTGGTTTGTGTCAGTCTATTGGGAACGCTTATTTCTTATTTCCTCGACTTAATTATGTGGGCTTTATTCGGGATTCTTCCTGGAATGCAGATGGGGATTTGTTGAGATACTTTTCATATAGCTTAACATTCGTAACGGGCGCGCGACTCAGCAATTCTCCGCGCTTCCATTTCCGGCGCGCGCGCCGCACAATTCAACGTTAGAGCCCAGATGCGCGCACATATCCGAAATGAACTGAAAGCAATAAAACCGCTCGATGCAACTGAAAGGGAGCATCTTGCTGAAGCGCTCACGTGGGTGGAATCCGGTGCAGAACTGTTCCGTATTGCCAAGCCCGCAACTCCGCCAAAACACTTGGTATCGTACTTTGCGGTTGTCGACTCTGATCACATTCTGTTGGTTGATCACAAGAACGCCCAACTGTGGTTGCCTGCTGGTGGCCACGTCGAGCCCAACGAACACCCACGTACAACTGTCCTTCGGGAACTTCAAGAAGAACTTGGCTTCGCTGCAACGCACGCCATCGGACCACCACTCATGGTCACATGCACGACCACAGTTGGTCTCACAGCAGGACATACAGACGTCTCGCTTTGGTATATCGTCCGTGCCGACCGCAGCCAAGAAATCAGCTTCGATAAAAGCGAATTCAATGCAGTTTGTTGGTTCCCGTTCTCCGAGGCACCACTTCACAGAGCAGACCCGCACCTTGGTCGGTTCATCAAAAAGCTGGGCTCTTACCCTACGTTCCAGCGGACGCTGCTCAATAGAGCCGCGCACCTCCGCTCAACTCTACGTTGAGGCTGTATAAAAACCCAAAAAACAAGCAAAATCAAGTAAACGGATTGCATTGGTAAACGTTACATCTCCATCCCCAATTTTTGGAGAACACGATGGCGCGTTACAAGCTGATTGATCGCAATCCCAAGTTCATTCCGGTGGTACTCGACGCCCAATTGATGGCAGGTAGTTTTGAATATGCGCTGGACTACTTGATCGATCATGAACTCGATCTTTCCCGCTTTGATTCCCATTACAAAAACGACGACACAGGCGCACCTGCTTATGCGCCTGCGGTGTTATTGAAGATCGTCTTGCTCGCTTACAGTCGTGGCATGGTATCAAGTAGGGTGATCGAAAGAGCGTGTCGTGAGAACGTTCTATTCATGGCAATTTCAGGCGATAGTTCACCGCAGTTCACCACCATCGCCAAGTTTGTGCGCGAGCTATCGACAGAAATCAACGACGTGTTTACCCAAGTGCTGCTGACCTGTGATGCACAAGGTTTGATCGGTCGTCACATGTTTGCCATTGATGGCGTGAAATTGCCTAGCAATGCCTCCAAACATTGCAGTGGAACGCATGCAGAATTGGCGCATGATGCCGAGCGCATGGAGCAAGCGGTTTCCACTTTACTTCAAGCTCATCAAGCACGCGACAATCAAAGCGACGCAGTCAATGAGGATCAAGAACGCCAAGCAGATCAACGCCGTATCAATCAATATCAAAATAAAACTCCGGTACGACAAGTGTCCTTTCTGCTGAAAATTCAAGCCTCTGCGGTGACCTACATTGAACGCATGAAGCAAGCGATTGATAGTGCGCTGGGCAGAAAATTATACGGGCAGCGCATGGGAACAGTTGAACCAGTGTTTGGCAATCTACGTGCTAACAAAGGATTGAATCGATTCACCTTGCGCACGCAAGCGAAGGTCAACACGCAGTGGCACTTGTACTGCCTAGTGCATAACATTGAGAAGTTAGCGCATCATGGATATGGTGGTGGGTGACAACACGAGAATGCGACCTCACATGCGCATATCAACTTTATTAGACGCAAATACTTGCGTGAAACCCCAAAAATACGGCACACTCGCCGGATGAAACAAATTTCCCAATCCCTATTTAAAAGCTTTGCCATGATGCCCGCTTTGCGGCTGCAAAATGGGGTTTTTATACAGCCTCGTTA
>JAHFQV010000027.1 GCA_023259175.1 Oxalobacteraceae bacterium
TTTACCGGTGCCGATTCGCGTAAGCTCATGGAAATCACCAATACCTACATGGATCAATTACGCAAAGTTAAAGGCGCAGTCGATGTCGGTTTGTCTGAGCAAGACCCGAAAGACGAATTGCAAATTGAACTCAATCGCGGCTTGGCCAATTCGATGGGCATTTCAGTTTCAGATGCGGCTCAGGCTTTGCGCGTGGCATTTGCTGGCGTGGAAGTGGGTGACTGGGTCGATCCTATCGGCGAAACGCGCGATGTCTCGGTGCGTTTGCACCCATCCGATCGTATCAGCGCCGATAATATTGAGCAGCTTCCTATCATGGTGACTGGTACAGACAAAATGGTTCCTTTGGAACAAATCGCCACAATCTCTATGGGTAAGGGGCCAGCGAGCATTCAACATGCGGATGGTAAGCGCATGATCTCGGTATCGGCTAATGCACAAGGGCGCTCTGCAGGTGAGGTTACGACCGACGCGATGGCACTTGCAAAAGCAATCGACTTTCCGCCTGGGTATGGCATTGAGCTAGGCGGTTCAGCGCGCAATCAAAAAGAATTGTTCACTGAAATGATCATCGCCTTAGTCTTGGGTGTCTGCTTAATGTACCTCATTTTGGTGATGCAATTTGGCTCTTTCATTGCGCCGATTCCTGTCATGGTGTCTTTGCCTTTGAGTCTAATCGGTGTCGTTATTGCGCTGAAATTAACTCGCTCAACGATTAATTTGATGAGCTTAATCGGTATCATTATGCTGATGGGCTTGGTCGCGAAAAATGCGATTCTTTTAATCGATGCCGCACGCAAACGTCAGGCCGAGGGCTATGATCGCGAGGATGCTTTGATGTATGCAGGTCAAAAGCGCTTACGCCCTATTCTCATGACGACATTCGCGCTAATCGCAGGGATGTTACCCGTTGCGATTGGTGTTGGCGAAGGCGGAGAATTTTACCGACCACTCGCGATCTCCATCATCGGCGGCACGATTACTTCTACCTTCCTCACGCTGTTAGTGGTGCCGAGTTTTTACGATAGCATCGAAATCTATTGGGACAAAATATACGCGACCTATACGCGTCGCGCGGCGGAAATGAATACGATATGGGCTTTCGTAAGTTGTTTCCTGCAAGTGCTACTTTTAATTTTGCTCATCATCGGTTTGATTGCGCTCGTGATCGGTGCTGTAGTCTTGGCGATGTTGGCAATCTCAAGGATGTAGCAAGCAAATCATAGCGAGATTCTTATTTAAATTCTTTTCGGGGGGCGGGTTACGACCCGCCGTCCGAAAAACGATAATGACGCGGTAAAAATTTATTTGAAAATGCCACGACAGTGACAAGGTATTTTATTTCCTGAACCGCGCAAAGATATCCACCATCTCCGTGAACGATTCCTCAATGAGCGAAATACGCCAAGCCGTAATGCCCAAGCAGATCCCCTTCATCATCGCCAATGAAGGCTGCGAACGGTTTAGTTTTTATGGGATGCGTAATATCCTCACGGTATTCTTGATGACGAGTTTACTGCTGGCGATTCCAGAGCCGTTGAGGAAGGGCGAAGCGAAAGATGTATTTCATACTTTCGTGATAGGCGTGTATTTTTTTCCGCTCTTGGGTGGGTGGTTGGCGGATCGTTTTTTTGGCAAATATAAAACCATACTGTGTCTGAGTTTAGTTTATTGCGCAGGACACGCATGCCTAGCGATTTTTGAAAATAATTTACGCGGATTTTATGCGGGGCTGTTTCTCATTGCCTTGGGATCGGGCGGGATTAAACCCTTGGTCAGTTCCTTCGTGGGCGACCAATTTGATCAGAGTAATCGGTCCCTCGCACAAAAAGTATTTGATGCCTTTTACTGGATCATCAACCTAGGCTCTTTTTTCGCTTCGTTGTTGATGCCACTTTTTCTCAAGCATTGGGGAGCGAAGTTTGCTTTTGGTATTCCTGGTGTTTTGATGCTGATCGCGACTATGGTTTTTTGGATGGGAAGACATCGCTACATCCATATCGCACCGGAAAAGAATAACCCCCACAGTTTTTTAAAAGTATTGATGTCGGCACTTAAGCCGAGCAAAGCCGGGCTAGGCCCGGGTTCGTGCCTAGCGTTGGCGGGCGTTTTTCTAGCACTGGCTGTGCTCACCCAAATGTCACGATTAGGTATCGTTGCCGCATTGTGTTTGGCCTTGGTATTGATCATGGGGCTGGTTGGATGGGGCGCACATTTGCAACTTGATCGCGCGCGCGCTCATCATCCACAAGCAGCCATAGACGGTGCTAGATCTGTGCTGCGCATCCTCGTTTTGTTTGCATTGGTCACGCCGTTTTGGTCTTTGTTCGATCAAAAAGCCTCGACCTGGATTTTGCAAGCTGATCAAATGGGCAAACCTGATTGGTTTGAATCTTCCATGATGCAATCGCTCAATCCCGCACTCGTGATGATACTCATTCCCTTCAATAATTTTGTGCTCTATCCCTTCCTTGCCCGTGTCGGTTTAAGGATTACGCCTTTGCGCCGCATGGGTAGCGGCATTGCATTCACAGGTGTGGCGTGGATCGTGGTCGGCACAATTCAGCTCTATATGGATAACGGAAATCAGCTCAACATTCTTTGGCAAATGTTACCCTATGCTTTGATGACCATGGGCGAAGTTTTAGTCTCTGCAACCGGTCTAGAATTCGCCTACAGTCAAGCGCCGCTCGCAATGAAAGGTGTGATTACCAGCTTTTGGAATCTCACGACCACAGTCGGAAACCTCTGGGTGCTCTTGGCCAATACCACCGTTAAATCAGAGGCCGTCAGCCAAAAAATTCAAACAACAGGCATCAGCGTCACCGCATTTCAAATGCTCTTCTTCGCCGCATTCGCACTAGTAGCCGCCGCATGCTTCGCGCTAGCCGCAAGCCACTACACAATGCAAGACCAATACAGAGAATAAAAGAAGGCCAAAAACGTAGGGCGGGTTGCAACCCGCCGTCCGCAAGACGACAAGAACGAGGAAAAAATTTATTTGCCAAAACGTTCGCCAAAAAACGTAGGGCGGGTTGCAACCCGCCATCCGCAAGACGACAAGAACAAGGGGAAAAGTTTATTTGCCAAAACCGTCCGGCAAACAACAAGAACGAGAAAAAAGTTTATCCGCCAAAACCGTCCGGCAAAAAAATCCCAACAAACATTTACCTACCGTATCACCTCTCCCAAAATCCGTCCCTCTGACCCCGATGGTGGTCGTACCCGCAATAAGTGCGCAAGCGTTGCTGCGATGTCGACTACTTCGGCGTACTTAGTCATCGCGCCAGGTTTGATCCAGCGTGAGCCCATGATCATTAAAGGTACGTTGGTATCGTAGCTGTAAGGTGAGCCGTGTGAGGTGCCGCTTTTGTCCTTACCGAAATAGCTGTAGGGCTGTGTGACGACGAGGATGTCGCCTGAAATTTGGCGATGCCATGCACGTTGCATGAGTTTGGAGATGCGGCTGTCAGGGATTAATCCATTTTCCAATTGCGTGCGCGTGTAGACGTTGGCAATGCCGGGGGTGGCTAACAATAATTTTGCGATGGTGTTTTCAATGTCGACTGCTGTGATGCCCTTGGTTTCGGCTAATTTGTAGTCGATTAAAATGCTCGGCGTTGACCATTTTTTTGCGAGTTTTTCTAGACCAAATTTGTCGAACAAGGCTTGGTTTAAGTTGTTCATTAAAGCTTTACTGTCGATCCGTTGCGCATCGCGCTTGATGCTGTGTGAAAATTCCGGGACATTGGGAAAACCGTGGTCAGCGGTGAGTAAAATTAAAGTGTTATCCAAGCCAATTTTTTGATCGATTTTTGTGAAAAATTTTGCCAGCATGCGATCCAGCCTTTGCAAATGATCGTGTGACATGCGGCTTTCAGGGCCCCAGGCATGATTGACATAATCGTGGCTCGATAAACTAATGCCCAAGAGGTCGGTGACACCTGCAGGGTTGTGCCCCAGCGTTTCACCATCGACCGCAGCCAAAGCAAAATCGAGTGTCATCTCATCGACAAAAGGCCCCGTGAACAAGCTCTCATAGTAGGCTGCATCGGGTTGACCCGAAGGGCTGGTATAAATAAATGGGAAATGCGAACTCGCCTGATCACCATCGGCAATCACCAGTGCATCGGGCGCATCATTCGCATAAGCCGATTCTTTCAATAATAAATTCCAGCGCTGGCCATAAAATTGGTCTTGTGGTTTGGCCGCGCTGTAGCGTTGATGCCAACTCGGGTAGCTTTGCATGTAGTAAGTGCTCGATGCAAAGTGGCCGGTTTTTTTCATCATCATGTAGGCTGTGCCGGCCTTACCTGCAAGCAGAATCGCACCGCGATCTTTGCCCGAAACCGTAATCACCTTCGCCTGATTACCCGTCGCGTAGCGCAGCTCATCGCCTACCGTGGACACCTTGAGATTGGCGGGTGAAGTGCCGTCGTCAGCCTTGGTATCTTCACCGAGATAACTGTAACGCGTATCCTCGGTGCAGTAGACCGGTGCGAGTGTGCGGGGGTCGATCCAGTTATTGGCGATAATCCCATGCTGATAAGGGTAGGCTCCGGTTAATACCGCAGCATGTCCAACGGCGGTCACCGTCACGCCATGAGCCTGATGCGCATTGTTGTACCAAGCACCTTGACGCATCAAACGCTTAAAACCACCCTCACCAAATTGATCGCGGTAACGCAGGATTTGTTCTTGCGGCAAACCGTCTACGACCAACATGATGACTAATTTGGGCGCAGGTGTTGTGTCTGCTTTGGGCGAGTGTTGGCGTTCACTTGCATGGGTCAAGCCTGTACCTAGGGACAGTGCGAGTAAGCCTAGCGCAAGCTGGTAGACGGGTGGACGACGCGAGAGCGTAAATGTTTTTTTCATGAGCTGTTGTTGCATGCTGGTTTATGAAGAATCGTTAGGATACGCTGGGCAGCGAAAAGATTCAATTTTCGGGTGTG
This sequence comes from Oxalobacteraceae bacterium, assembly GCA_023259175.1. Taxonomy (GTDB): domain Bacteria; phylum Pseudomonadota; class Gammaproteobacteria; order Burkholderiales; family Burkholderiaceae_D; genus Undibacterium. The sequence goes on from JAHFQV010000027.1 coordinate 4,956, forward strand.
ATTCGTAGCGAGGATACGCCAGAATTGCTTCAGTTTGATGTCACGTAGCTTGTAGGGCGCAATAAATTGCGCCGTCCAGTGATCTGGTTAAAAAAAATCGAAGTGACGGGGACGAGGTGGAACCTTCAAAACATAAAATGAGGCGACATTTATAAAAAATGCGCACCTCAAGTTTTCGGTAAAACGCGTCTTTTAACGGGTTTCTAACGGGTTTCTAACGGGTTTCTAATTGAACTGCTTAAAATCCGGCTTACGTTTCTGGAAGAAGGCCATGAAGGCTTCGCGGGCTTCCGGTTCGTTGAGCATGGCGGCGAAGTGACGGTTTTCTTCGTTCATGGTTTCGACGATTTCTTGCGGTAGAGTGCGCTTCATGAGACGCTTGGTGAGCCGTATCGATTTGGCGGGGAGCGCGGCGATTTTTGCCGCTTGTTGTTCGGCATAGGGGAGTAAATCGGCGAGCGGTAGGACGCGGTTGATGAATCCGATTTCGTAGGCTTCTTGTGCCATGAAGGCTTCGCCTAGCAGGAGTTTTTCGGCGGCGCGTTGGTGGCCTATCATTTGCTGGAACACCATGCTGGAGGCGAATTCAGGGCAGAGGCCTAGCTGCGTAAATGGTAGCGAGAATTTGGCGTTGTCCGCTGCGTAGATCAAATCGCAGTGCATTAGCATGGTGGTGCCGATGCCCACTGCACCGCCCGATACGGCAGCGATGACGGGGTTGATGGCACGATTTAAGGCGTGCATGAATTGATAGACTGGCGGCAGGTCGGTGTCGGAATTTAAGCTGCCGGCATGTTTCATGAAGTCTTCGAGGTCATTGCCTGCCGTGAAAATTTCAGGTTTGCCTGTGATCAAAATCACGCGTATCGTCGGGTCTTCGTTCGACGCATTGATCGCATCAGCCATCGCTTGATACATGCCAAAGGTCAGCGCGTTTTTCTTTTCGGGACGGTTGAAATGGATCGTTAAGATACCGTCGTTAATGGTCGTGAGAATTTCCATAGGTTTCCTAATTTTTTAAGTCAAAACCTCTCAACACAGAGACACAGAGACACAGAGACACAGAGAAAATCAGAGGAAAGCAAGACAAAATATTGTTTTCCTCTGATTTTTGTATTTCTTCTGTGTCTCTGTGTTGAGAGGTTCGTTTATATGATCTTACATCCGTTCAAAAATCCCCGCTGCGCCCATGCCGGTACCGACGCACATGGTGACCATGCCGTATTTTAATTTATTCCTATGCAAAGCGTGGATGGTGGTGGCAGAACGGATCGCGCCGGTGGCACCCAATGGATGACCGAGTGCAATCGCGCCGCCCATAGGATTGACTTTGGCCGGGTCGAGACCGAGGTCTTGTACTACGGCCAGTGACTGTGCGGCGAAGGCTTCATTGAGTTCGAACCAATCGATCTGATCTTGCGTGATGCCGGCAGCTTTACAAGCAGCAGGAATCGCTTCTTTCGGGCCGATTCCCATGATTTCCGGTGGTACGCCACGCACCGCGAACGAGGCAAAACGCGCCAAGGGTGTCAGATTAAATTGCTTCAAAATCTTTTCGCTGACCAAGATCAAAGCGCCGGCGCCATCTGAAGTCTGTGAGCTATTCCCCGCCGTGACGGAGCCCTTGGCGGCAAACACCGCTTTGAGTTTGGCTAAGCCTTCCAGCGATGTATCTGGACGCGCGCCTTCGTCACGATTGACGGTGCGCGTTTTGAGTTCGATTTCACCGGTAACTAAATTCGGCACGCGGTCAATGATTTCAAAGGGCGTGGTTTCAGCATCGAAATAACCCGCCGCTTGTGCCGCCAAGGCGCGTTGATGCGATTGCAAAGCGAAGGCATCTTGCGCTTCACGGCTTACTTTCCATTGCGCTGCCACTTTTTCTGCAGTCAGTCCCATGCCGTAAGCGATGCCAGCGTTTTCATCTTTCAATATCGCCATATTCATCGATGGATTACTGCCCATCATCGGCACCATGGACATCGATTCCACACCCGCTGCGATCATCACATCAGCTTGCCCAACGCGAATTCTATCGGCGGCCATCGCCACTGCCGTGATGCCAGAGGCGCAGTAACGATTGATGGTGACCCCGCCTATGGAATTGGGCAGTCCTGCCAGCAGCACGCTCATGCGCGCCAAATTCAAGCCTTGCGCGCCTTCTGGGAAGGAGCAACCGACGATCGCGTCTTCGATCAATTTGGGATCAAGGCTAGGCACTTGTGCCAAAGCCGATTTCAATACGCCCACCAGTAAATCATCTGGGCGGGTATTTCTAAACATACCGCGTCCCGATTTACCAATAGGGGAACGGGTAGCTGCGACGATATAAGCGTCTTGTAATTGGGTAGTCATTTGTTTTTTCCTCGAATAGGAGTGCAAAAAATCTGTGCGCGAGCTATTAACAGAAAACCCCTCAACGCCGAGACGCAGAGGCGCAGAGAAACGCCGAGAAAAGCAGGAAAATCTCCTGTTTTTCCTCCGCGTCTCAGCGTCTCGGCGTTGAGGGGTTTTGGGTGTTTGTCAAAGCTCATTTTCACATCATCTTTGCTGAGTAAAATTCTTAGTTACGAACTGGTTTGCCGGTTTGCATCATGCCCATGATGCGTTCTTGCGTTCTTGGATAATTCAATAATTCCATAAACGCTTTGCGTTCCATACAAAAAATCTGTGCGCGAGCTATTAACAGAAAACCCCTCAACGCCGAGACGCAGAGGCGCAGAGAAACGCCGAGAAAAGCAGGAAAATCTCCTGTTTTTCCTCCGCGTCTCAGCGTCTCGGCGTTGAGGGGTTTTGGGTGTTTGTCAAAGCTCATTTTCACATCATCTTTGCTGAGTAAAATTCTTAGTTACGAACTGGTTTGCCGGTTTGCATCATGCCCATGATGCGTTCTTGCGTTTTTGGATGATTCAATAATTCCATAAACGCTTTGCGTTCCATATCCAATAACCATTGCTCGCTGACCATGCTGCCATTGTCGATGTCGCCGCCACATACCACTTCGGCGATCATCTTGCCGAGTTTGAAGTCATGCGCTGAAATGAAACCGCCGTCGCGCATATTGATCAGTTGCGCGCCTATCGTTGCAATACCATGACGACCCGTGACAGGAACCAATTTACGCATAGGGGGACGATAGCCCGCATCAAACATGGCGCGTGCTTCGACTTTAGCCACGTGCAGCAACTCATGGGCATTGAAGACAATCACGTCGTTCTGATCGAGATAGCCCATCTTCTGTGCTTCTAAAGCCGATTTCGATACATTCGCGGTCGCTGCATTGGTGAAGTAGTTCTTCAAAAATTGCAAAAGGTCGGTGCCTTTGGCATCTTTGGCGGCACGTACCGCCGCTTCTTTTAAGCCACCACCACCAGGCACTAAACCAACACCGACTTCCACCAAGCCGATATAGGATTCGAGCGCAGCCACCCGTTTCGCGGCGTGCATCATCAGTTCACAACCACCGCCGAGCGCCAGACCAGCCACTGCAGCCACTACCGGCACGTTGGCGTATTTCAAGGCCTGATGTGCGTTTTGTAATTGCGAGATGGCCGGTTCTATGGCTTTCACGCCACCCGACATAAACAGCGGTAACATCGCTTGCAAATCGGCACCGGCGGAGAAGGCGCCACCTTCGGCTGCGTCGGCATGCCAGAGCACCAAACCTTTGAAATTCTGTTCGGCTTCGGCGATGCCTTTTTCCATGCCAGCTACGACGCCTGGGCCAATCACGTGCATCTTGGTCTTGAACGAGAGTATCAGCACATCATCGTTCTGATGCCAAATGCGTACCGATTCATCTTCAAAGAACGTCACACCTGCCGTGGCACCAGTTTCAGCACCGGCACCGAACACCGGAGCGCGGAAAGCTTGGCGTTGGTACACTGCCAGTTCGGAGCGTGGCGCAAAACAATTGCGTGCGATAGACCACGAACCTTCCGGCGTATGCACCCCGGCTTTTTCAGCGACTGGGCCTTCAAATACCCAAGCCGGGAGTGGTGTCGCGCACAAGGCTTTACCCGCCTCGATATCTTCTTTCACCCAGTTGGCCACTTGCAGCCAACCCGAGGCTTGCCAAGTTTCAAACGGGCCGACATTCCAACCAAAACCCCAGCGCATCGCAAAATCGATGTCGCGTGCATTGTCGGCTATCGTCGCGCCGTGAATGGCGATGTAGTGGAAAGCATCGCGGAAAATAGACCACAAGAATTGCGCTTGTTTATTGGTCGACTCACGCAAGGTTTTCATTTTCTTGACGGGGTCCTTTTCTTTCAAGATGCGGCCGACTAAATCATCGGCTTTCGCGCCACCGGCGACGTATTCGCCGCTAGCGAAATCTAAGCGTTGAATATCTTTACCGACTTTTTTATAAAAGCCCGCACCGGCTTTTTGTCCGAGCGCGCCTGCCGCCACTAATTTTGCCAACACGTCCGGTGTTTTGTAGACGGCGCAGAAAGGATCATCCTGCAAATTGTCCTGCATGGTTTTGATCACATGAGCCATGGTGTCCAAACCTACTACGTCCGCGGTACGGAAGGTGCCGGAAGAAGCGCGACCGAGCTTTTTACCGGTCAAATCATCGACCACATCGACGCTCAAGCCAAATTGTTCGGCTTGGTGAATTGTCGCTAACATACCGAAAATACCAACGCGATTGGCGATGAAATTCGGCGTGTCTTTAGCGATCACAACGCCTTTACCCAGCGTCGTGGTGAGGAAACCTTCTAGCTGGTCTAGGATGTCAGAACGGGTGGCAGTGGTCGGTATCAGTTCCACCAGATGCATATAGCGCGGTGGATTAAAGAAGTGTACGCCGCAAAAACGCGACTTCAATTCGGCATCAAAGCCATCCGACAAAGCGGTGATCGATAAGCCAGAAGTGTTGGAGGCGAAGATCGCATTTGGCGCGATGTGCGGTGCCACTTTTTTGTACAGATCATGTTTCCAATCCATACGCTCGGCAATCGCTTCAATAATCAGATCGCAACCAGCCAAGACATCTAGATTGTCTTCGTAGTTAGCCACTTGAATCAAAGCCGCATCGTCTTTGTCGCCCAAAGGTGCAGGATTGAGTTTTTTAAGATTCTCTATGGCTTTCAAAACGATAGCGTTTTTCGGGCCTTCTTTAGCCGGCAGATCGAATAAAACCACGGGCACTTTGGCATTGATGCAGTGCGCAGCAATTTGCGCTCCCATCACACCTGCGCCGAGTACGGCGACTTTTTTGACGATGAAATTAGGCATTAATGTACCTCTAAAAAATATTCAAATTCGGTTAAAAATAGGACGGATGTAAGCCGCCTTGGTTCGTGCTTTAATGCAAACCCATCACCGCAGAGGCGCAGAGAAGCGCAGAGCAAATCGAAAAGAGAGAAAACAAATTCATCGACGGTTTTCTCTGCGTTTTTTGCTCTTCTCTGCGCCTCTGCGGTGATGGTTTTTAATTTTTTGACTCCTTAATTTAATGGAGTGACTCCAACTAAAACAAATCTGCGTCCAAAGACAACAAGTTGGCAGAACCCGAGCGTGCTTGACGGATCAGCATTGCTGTTTCAGGATACAAACGGGCAAAGTAGAAACGTATCGTGGCTAATTTGGCGATGTAGAACGTGTCGCCGCTATCTTGTTTGGCCAACGCGATTTTCGCCATTTGTGCGAAGAAATAGCTGTACACCAAATGTCCCGCCACGCGCAAATACGGTACGGCTGCGGCACCTACTTCGTCAGGATTTTGGAAAGCCTTCATGCCGATTTCCATCGTGAGCTTGGTCAATTTATCGCCCAAATCACCGAGTGGCGTGACGAATTCCGACATCGCTTCATCAGTACCATTTTCTTCGACAAAGGCTTGAATTTTTGCACCGAACTTACGCAGCTTGGCGCCATTGTCTTGCAAAATTTTGCGACCCAATAAATCGAGCGACTGTACCGTATTGGTGCCTTCGTAAATCATATTGATACGGGCATCGCGTACATATTGTTCCATGCCCCATTCGGCGATGTAGCCGTGGCCACCGTAGACTTGCATACATTCTGAAGTTGCGATCCAGGCGTTGTCGGTGATAAAGGACTTGATGATCGGTGTCAGCAAGGCGACTTCATCGGCGCAGTCTTTGCGCACTTGTTCGTCAGGGTGATTGAGTTCTTTATCGAGCTGCAAAGCGACATACGAGCTAAAGGCGCGTGCCCCTTCGGCATAGGCTTTTGCGGTGAACAGCATACGACGCACATCGGCATGCACGATGATAGGGTCGGCTGGTTTATCCGGTGCTTTTGGTCCCGACAAGCTGCGCATTTGGATGCGGTCTTTGGCGTACACCAAGGCGTTTTGATAAGCAACTTCAGTCAAGCCTAAGCCCTGCATGCCTACCCCCAAACGGGCCGCGTTCATGAACACGAACATGGCGTTCAAACCCTTGTGCGGCGCGCCTATCAAAGTGCCGATCGCACCATCCAAATTCATTTGGCAAGTGGAATTGCCGTGGATACCCATTTTCTCTTCGATCGCACCGCAGAAAATCGGGTTGCGTGCGCCTAAACTACCATCCGCATTGGGTAGGAATTTAGAAACGATGAAGAGCGAAATACCTTTAGAGCCTTCCGGCGCATCGGGCAAACGGGCGAGTACCAAGTGCACGATATTTTCCGCGCAATCGTGTTCGCCAGCGGAAATGAAAATTTTCGCACCGGTGATTTTATAAGTGCCGTCCGCCTGCGGTTCCGCCTTGGTGCGTAACATGCCTAAATCGGTGCCGCAATGCGGTTCGGTCAAACACATGGTACCCGTCCATTCACCGGAAGTGAGTTTGGGCAGATAAAAATTCTTTTGTTCTGGTGTCCCATGTTCATGGATGCACTCGTAAGCACCGTGCGATAAGCCGGGATACATGGTCCAAGCCTGATTGGCGGAATTCATCATCTCGTACATGGAATTATTCATCACCACGGGCAAACCTTGACCGCCATATTCTGGATCACATGAAAGGGCAGGCCAGCCTGCTTCTACGTAAAGTTGATAGGCTTCTTTGAAGCCCTTGGGCGTAGTGACAGTGCGCGCTACTTTATCGTGGTGACAGCCTTCGCGGTCGCCAGAATGATTAAGTGGAAACAGCACTTCCGAACAAAATTTTCCGCCTTCTTCTATGATTTGATTGATGATGTCGGCATCAACTTCGGCGTACTTAGGGAGTTCTTTAAGTTCGGCTTCAACGCCTAATAATTCATGCAAAACAAATTGCATGTCACGTTGTGGTGCGATGTACTGGCCCATGATTTTCTCCTGTGAGCTAAGGCGATTTTCAAATTTAATACAAATTTAATCTGTGTTGCATTGTCTGGTGCTGAGTTTGGTGCTTAGTACCTAACTTAGTAACTAATTCGGTATTTCTTCAATGGTGTTCCTCATATTCTTGACACTGTGGCGCATAGGTTTTGATCATGCGTTCGAAACCCAATTCCACTCGATTAACACTGCCCGACTTTTTGAGGAAACGTGCGTCGTGATGGAGCGCTAACACTAATCCATACATTTCATAAACAAATTGATCGGGATCGAGTTCTGCATGCAAATGTCCCTGTTTGACCGCTTGTTCTGTGGCCCGTTTGAGCGCGTTTTGCCAAGTACCCACCATGGCGGCCAATTCGTCGCGAATCGCGCCTTGCCGGTCATCGTATTCGGTCGCGCCGCTGATGTAGATGCAGCCAGATGCGATTTCAACCGTGACCCGTTTAACCCAGCGTTCGAAAAGGGAACGTAATCTTGGCAAGCCTCGCGCCAGCTTCATGCTCGGGTAGAAAATTTCCTGTTCAAATTGCTGGTGATAGAGTCTTAATACGGCAATTTGTAAGTCTTCGCGCGAGCCGAAATGGGCAAAAACACCCGATTTGCTCATACTCATTTTTTCAGCTAAAAGGCCAATGGTTAAACCTTCCAAGCCTTCGCGACAAGCCAAGTCCAAAGCGGTTTCCAAAATGGCGGCACGCGTCATTTCTCCTTTTCGCATTAATCTTGAACTGATATTCATCGCTTCTTAAGACCTGTTTTGACTTGGTTTGTGAATAGGAAAAATGAGTACGGCGAGCCGATTTTTCGACATTAACCACCGTGTCGATTTTGAGTTTAAAAATACGCTCAAGAAAATAATCGAACGACCGTACTATTCAACATGCCTATCTAAAAGTCAATCACAAAAAATTCTTTAGAATGGAATACCTAGCGCATTCAACACATTTACGACATTCTTCTTCCGGCGGGCTGATGAGGGGAAGGAGAATTCTTCACGTCGCACTTTGCTCAGAAATGGCTATGTTAGGCTTCCTCCCATTGGTTTTCTTCCGCGGTCAAGCGAGGGCGGCTTAAGGCTTTTGGCTGGGCGTGATGGGCGCGGGCCGGAGATGTGAAATAGGCTACTTTCTTGCTCGCTAGTCCGGCGTCATCTGCATTGTCGAGTTTAAAGACGCTGACGACTTCGACCAACTTTTCTGCGTGTTCCTGCATGGTGGTGGCAGAGGCGGTCGCTTGCTGGACTAGGGTCGCATTTTGCTGGGTTGCTTGATCCATTTCCAGTAAGGCGTGGTTGATCTGTTCAACCCCGGAGCTTTGCTCGTGACCGGCATCTGTGATTTCACTGATGATATTGCTGACCCGTTTTACGCTCTCGACGACTTCCTTCATGGTGCTGCCTGCACTATCGACTAGGCGACTTCCTTGTCCCACTTTTTCCACTGAGTCATTGATGAGTTCTTTGATTTCTTTGGCGGCGCTGGCCGAACGTTGCGCTAAATTGCGTACTTCCGAAGCGACGACCGCAAAGCCGCGCCCCTGTTCTCCCGCACGAGCCGCTTCAACGGCGGCATTTAAGGCGAGAATATTGGTTTGAAACGCAATGCCGTCGATGACACTGATAATATCGACGATTTTGCGTGAGGATTCATTGATAGAACTCATGGTCGCGACCACTTCGGAAACGACTTGCCCGCCTTTTTCTGCGATCGTGGTGGCGTTTTGTGACAGCACATTGGCTTGCCTTGCGTTGTCGCTATTGTGTTTCAGCGTGGTGGTAATTTGATTCATGGACGACACGGTGTTTTCCAAGGAATTGGCTTGTTGGTCGGTACGCGAAGAAAGATCGTTGTTGCCGTGGGCGATGTCGTCGGCTGAATTTTTTATTTGTACGGTACTGCCGCGCACTTCGTTGACGACTTTCACCAAGCTGCTGTTCATGTCAGAAAGGGCTTGTATCAGTTGCCCAGTTTCACATCGACTTTCAGCGCTGATGTTTTTTCGCAGGTCGCCCTGAGCGATGGCCTGGGCTAAATCGACCGCCTCCTGCAATGGCGTAGAAACGACCCGCGCCAACCATATTGCAATGCTAAGTCCCAGCATGATACTGGCAAAGAGGACGACTAAAATGAGGATGCGGGCCTGCTTAAATGTTTGCGCTCCGTTGTCGACGGCTTTTTGCCCACCCTGCATATTGTCGTCTATCATTTTGTCGAGTACACCGCGTAGTTTTTTATTGCTTGCTGAGGAGCTGCTGCGGAGTAATTCGGTCGCTCCTTTGCCATTGGATTCTTTGGCGAACGCGATGATTTTGTTGGAAATGTCTTGGTAGCTGTTGAAGTTACTTAAGGCTTCAGCGAGTGCGGTTTTTTGACTGGCCTCTTGAGCAAATTGCGTGGCCGCAGCGTGATATTTTTTAAACGCTTCCGCCGCTTCGTTGGTGCGATCTTGATATTTGCGCACATCTTCTGGCGTGTCAGCCGATGCGACTTGAGCTTCTTGCGAACGCATGCGTGAGATGCTTTCCTTCATGCCCATCAAGGCAATCGAACTCGGCATCCACGATTTTCCCACTTCCTCGTTTATTTGACTAACGCTGGACAATTGGGTGATGGAAAAGAGCCCTAAAAAGCTGGTTAGAATTAAGACGCAGACAAAGCCAATAATCAGTTTGCTGGCGATTTTTAAGTCGTAAAACGTTTGCATATCGATCTCCTTGTTGAGGGTAAATCAATGGCTGTGAACGTATAACTGCGCATATAACTGAGCGTATAGCTGCGCGTAAAACTGAGGTGTGCTAAATAAATCCGGTGTAGAAGCTTACTCAGGTCTTTGCGCTAGTGAGAATTCCACACAGCTTGGGCTGGCGCGGGGCTTCATGCCGGCGAAAAGTTCTATAAAGTAAGAATTTCACTCGAACAATATACGCCACTTTTCTGTGAAATTAAATATGAAGCGGCGCTAAGGCAACAGCGGCGTGGTTTTATCGGCGTGTTCTTGAATTATCTTGACCTAATGATATTGTCCGCCAGAGGCGACATGCAGGATAAGGCGGTAAATCCAGTGGGCGACGCGGTTGATGATTTTTCGGACAAAATTTTGATGTTGTAGCGCATTCCCTTCGACCGCTTCGGCTTCCTCTATGCCTTGCTGCAGCAGCGTTTTGAGATGGGCTGCAAAGTGTTCGTCCTTGATGACGATGTTGGCCTCCTGATTGACGAAGAGGCTTAAGCCATCGAAATTACTCGAACCCACGGTTGCCCAATCATCGTCAATCACAGCGACTTTTGCATGGAGTTTGCTTTTGCGGTATTCATAAATTTTGATACCGTTGGCCAGTAGGTTAGGGTAGTAGGTCTGAGCGACCGCATCTTGCAAATGAAAATCTCCGACCCCTAAAAGTAGGCGTACATCGACACCACGGCGCGCTGCAGAAATGAGTGCGAGGCGAAGTTTTCGTCCGGGCGCGAAATAGGGATTGGCAAAATAGGCGAGCGTCTTGGCACTACCCAAGGCTTTCAGATAGGCTTGCTGTATCGTGCCACGGTTGCGAAAATTGTCGCGCACAACAAAGGCGGCTAGGCCGGTTTCATGTTTGCTCGCGACGGCACTTTGGCGCAAACGACGGGTCAGCAATAAACGCGAGAGTAATTTAAGATGGCCTAGACGTTGCCATTGCGCTTGAACTTCGGCGTGCATTTGCGCGATCAAGGGACCTTGTACTTGGACTGCAAAGTCCCAGCGCGGATTGGACATTTTGAGCATGGCATCGTTTTCCGCATGGTAGTCGTCGACGATATTGATGCCTCCGACGAAGCCGATTTTTTCATCGATGACCACCAGCTTACGATGGGTGCGAGCCCAGCCCCGCTTGAACCAAGGATTGAAAACACGGCAAGCCACCCCGCTTTCGCTTAGTTGTGTTTGCAGCCGATTGCAGCTTTGTTCGCCACAACCTATCCAGTCGATAATTACCTGCACTTGTACGCCACGTTCGGCAGCGCGACCTAAAGCCTCTTGGACCGCTTGCGCGCTGACATCATGCGCAAAGATATAGGTTTCCAAGAAAATTTCGACCTGCGCGTCATCAATCGCCTTGATTAGCTGCGGAAAATATTCTTCGCCATTGTGCAGTAATTGGCATTGATTTTGGCCGGAGAATTCAAGCTTACGCATGTGGCTGCATCGCTAAACGAAGGTCAACCCGAATCGGTACATGATCGGATAAGCTCGCCCAAGGCGCACCAGTCATGACCCGTGCCGCTTCGATGGTAAAGCCACGTACATAAACCCGATCCAAAGATAGACAAGGGTAAGCCGCAGGAAAGGTGCGTCCATGTGAAACCGAGTGGCGAAATAGACCCGGTACCAAATGAAAAGGGGTCGGTAAGTGTTGTGCTTTACGGTCAGGATCAAAGACTTCGACCACTTCAAGTTCTTGATAGAGCATTTGGCTAATCCTTTGGTGCCAATCGTTAAAATCGCCCGCAATGATCATCGGTGTGGTCGGCGGGACGGTGGCTTGGATGTGTTCAATTAAAGCACGAATCTGACGTTTTCGGCTCGCGGCAAATAGACCTAGGTGTAGCACATAGCAGTGCACTTCCTGGTGTGCGATGGTGACGACGACATGCAAAATTCCACGCTGTTCGTAAGCGTGGTCGGAAACATCGTGGTTACTGTATTGACTAATGACGTGTCGACTCAACAAGGCGTTGCCATGATGTCCGTGTTGATAAATCGCATTCATGCCATAGGCGCAGCGATGCGAGTTCCCAGCTAGGTATTCGTGTTGTCCCTGCTCGGGCCAATGCGGATAGGATTTTGCATGCAGGTCGTGTTGGCCTTGTACTTCCTGTAAAAAAATGAGGTCAGCGTCGAGCTCATGTAGCGCATGTTTGAGATCGTGTATGCAGGGGCTGCGTCCAAAACCGCGTATGCCTTTGTGGATATTGTAGGTCGCGATTCTTAGCTGCATAGATTAACTCCGTTATCGTTCAAAACGCTGGGGTAACTGCAAAATCGCTTCGGCGTTGGAGGCTGAAAAGCAGCGATCTGCTGCTAGTTGATACGGTAACCACTGATAGCCCACATGCTCACGTTCAGACAGTCTAACCGAGCTTGGGGCTGGAACACAAAGGCCAAATACATATTCTGTGTTGTGGGTGACACCCGGTGCGTAGCGATGTCGCCAAACCGGGTAAATTTCGTAGACGTTGGAGACTTGCCAATCACTTAGTCTAAAGTCTTGACAGACAATGCCAGTTTCTTCCAATACTTCGCGCTGCGCCGTGAGCTGCAAATCTTCGTCGATATGATCTTTAGAACCCGTCACGGATTGCCAAAATCCTGGGCGGTCTGCGCGTTCCAAAAGAAGAACCTCAAGTTGTGGTGTGTAAATCACGACTAGCACGGAGACGGGTATTTTGGCGGGTTTCATGAGGTGCAAAGAAGAAAATGAAGCGAAGCCAAATTTTACCTTTATTTGTTCTAGATCATGTGAAGTCTTGTGGCTGCGTGCCATGATGCTTTTCAAGAGTGCTTGAATAAGCTGAAAAGGAAACCATATGCAACTGAGTTTTCACGGAGCCGACCGCGATGTGACCGGGTCTTGCCATTTACTGGAATGCGGTCCGCATAAAATGTTGATTGACTGTGGCTTGTTTCAAGGCGTATCTGCCAACGAAGTCAATTTTCAGGAATTTGGCTTTGATCCAGCCAGCATCGATTTCGTTTTCTTAACCCACGCCCATTTAGATCATTGTGGTCGCTTACCGCTGCTCTACAAACGCGGCTTTCGGGGCGAGGTGATCTGCACATCGGCGACCAAAGAGCTTGCCCGTTTGGTGTTGCTCGATTCGGCCCATGTGCAAGAGGCGGACGCGAAATTTGCACAGAAAAGAGCGGCTCGGCGCGGGCATCATTTGCACCTTGAACCACTGTACGGTTTACATGATGTCCTCAATTGTTTCGACTATTTCGGACGAGTGGCGAACTACCATCAAAAGCTCAAAATTACGGATGCAATTAGCATTGAATTTTTAGATGCGGGTCATATTTTAGGTTCGGCCATTTTACGCTTCGAGCTTCATGAAAACGGACAACAGAGGAGTATTATTTTCTCCGGTGATTTAGGTAGTTGTGGTCGGAAATGGGTGCGTGACCCTGAACATCCTAAAAGCGCCGACTTTTTGGTAATGGAGAGCACCTACGGCGACCGCAATCACCGACCATTGACCGCTTCGCTTGACGAATTTTATACGCAAATTAAGGCGACTCTGCCTCGTGGAAATGTCGTCATTCCTAGCTTCGCATTGGAGCGTAGTCAGGAAATACTGTGGTACTTGCGTGAAGGTGTGGAACGCGGCCTCTTGCCGGCATCCATGCACGTTTTTCTCGATTCCCCGATGGCGATTTCGGCGACTGAAATTTTTATTAGACATCCTGAATGCTATGACGAAGAAACCGCGAAATTCTTCATCAAACATCCCGACCCTTTCGCATTACCGCATTTGCATTTTACCCGTGACCTGGCCGATAGTATGGCAATCAATCAAGTGAGCAGTGGTGCGGTGATACTGGCTGGTTCCGGCATGTGCAATGGGGGGCGTGTAGTGCACCATCTGAAACATCATTTATGGCGCGAACACGCCCATATCATTTTCGTTGGATTTGCTGCGAAGGGCACTTTAGCTCGCAAGATTATCGATGGCGCAAAAAGTGTGCATCTTTTGGGTGAGGATATCGCGGTCAATGCGAGCGTGAGTACCATCAATGGCTTTTCCGCCCATGCGGATCAGGGCGAATTAAGCGCTTGGCATGCCGCGGTCGGCGCGCGCCACACATTTCTCGTGCATGGTGAGGTCGAGGTGATGGAACAGTTCGCATCGATACTTGCTAGGCAAACGGAGGCGGGCAAAATCGACCTGCCGCGAGAAGGGCAGGTCTTTGATTTGCTAGCAGAGTCTTTAGCCCGCTAGGCCAATATTTTTATGGATTTTTCTTGAGTAAATCCAAGAGCGCAATGACCGCGGTTTCCACACCGGTCACGATCGCTGGTTCAGCGCTGATTTTGAAGAGTGGGCTGTGGTGGCTAGGTACTGGATTGCCACCCGCTTTTTCAGCATCAAACGCCGCTTTAGGTGTGCCGCCGACCGAGTAGTAGACACTGGGAATATACGGCGTAGTGGTAAATTGGGCGAAATCTTCCGCGCCCATATCCATTCTTTGGTAGTGGGTATCGAAAATGGCGGAGCCGATTTTTTCCGTCCACACTTTTTTCAAGCGCTGGGTCAAGGCGATGTTGTTTAGGGTCGGTGGTGCAGGGTCGCCAATCATGCTGATTTCCGGTAGCTGGTTTTCCGGTATGCCTGCCGCGCGTGCGGTGTTGAGCGCGACGCGGCTGATGGCCGCCAGCAGCATTTCGCGGGTTTGCGCGCTTTCGCTGCGTACTGTTAATTGTAGTTTGGCTTGATCGCTGATGATATTGCTCTTGGTGCCGGAATGAAAACTGCCGACGGTGATGACCGCTGGGTCGCGTGGTGCACGTTCGCGGCTAATAATGGTTTGAAGCGCTATTACGATTTGCGCGCCGAGAACGATAGGATCTTTGCCACGATGGGGACTGGCACCATGCGCACCTTGCCCATGTATCAGGATATCGACGGTATCCACACCCGACCAGGGCGAGCCTTCTACGGCATCGATTTTGCCAGCTTCAACGGCTGCATTGACGTGAAAAGTGATGGCGTAGTCGGGTTGTCCAAAGCGTGTCCAGAGGTGGTCGGCCATCATGGCTCGGGCACCGGCAACGACTTCTTCAGCGGGTTGGCCGATTAACATTAAAGTACCTGACCATTGCTGGCGCAAGCCGCTCATGCGACGTGCAGTGCCGATCAAGCTGGTGATGTGGACATCGTGTCCGCAAGCGTGCATGACGGGCATGAGATTGCCGTCCTTGTCTTTTTGCATCACCGTTGAGGCATTGGCGAGACCCGATTTTTCGATGACCGGCAAACCATCCATGTCGGCTCGCATCATGACCAGTGGGCCAGGTCCGTTTTTAAGTATCGCCACGATGCCGGTTTTGCCTACCCCTTCGGTCACTTCAAAACCCGCCGCGCGCAACTCTTGGGCAAGACGTGCAGCGGTTTTGGTTTCGACAAAGGAAAGCTCAGGATTGCGATGGAAATAATCGAATAGCGGCGCTAAGTAGGATTGGTAATCGCTTTTTACGGCTTGTTGCAAGCCAGTTGGGTTTTGCGCGTAGCTGTTGCTGATACTTGCGAGATTGAGTAAAGCGAAGAGTGGGAGTAGGCGAAGGGATGAGGAAATGCGGGATTTCATAGTGTGACTTTCATGATCGTGTCCGAGAGCGCAAAGAATAGAGCATCGTGAGAAGTTTGTCTCGCCTTTGTTGTTCGCTACACGCGTTATCGGTCAATAGTTGAGTAAGCCTGTTTTGCGCAGCCCAATTTCATCTACACTAGGTTTTTTATTCGGAAAACCACACTATGAAATTACGCATTCCACGCACAGTATGGGTACTTGGCTTCGTCAGCCTCTTGATGGATATTTCCTCGGAGATGATACACAGTTTGTTACCGCTTTTTTTGGTCAATAGTTTAGGCTTGAGTGTGTTAGCCATCGGTGTGATTGATGGAATTGCCGAATCAAGCACGCTATTTGCAAAAGTATTTTCCGGAATTTTGAGTGACTATTTCGGTCGTCGTAAGCACTTGGCCGTGCTCGGCTATGGCTTGAGCGCTTTGACCAAACCTTTGTTCGCGATTGCCACGAGTGCGACCGGTATTTTTGCCGCGCGGTTTTTAGATCGACTCGGTAAAGGCATACGCGGTGCGCCACGGGATGCTTTGATTGCAGACGTGACACCCGCCGAAATTCGCGGAGCAGCTTTTGGTTTGCGCCAATCCCTCGATACGGTCGGTGCGCTGGTGGGTCCTTTGTTGGCGACGTTGCTGATGCTCTTGTGGGTCAATGATTTTCGACGGATTTTTTGGTTGGCGCTGATACCGGGTGTTTTGGCTTTTTTATTGCTCTTGCTGGGCGTTAAGGAAGCTGAGAGTGGGCCGAAAACGGCGTGGCGCAACCCGATTTCCAAGCAAAATATTTTACGGCTGAAATCGAATTACTGGTGGGTGGTGATGGTCGGTGCCTTGCTGACGCTGGCGCGTTTTAGTGAAGCGTTTTTGGTGCTCCATGCTCAACAATTAAGTTTGCCACTTCCCTTGATTCCGCTCGCGATGGCCCTGATGAATCTGGTCTATGCGCTGGGCGCCTACCCTTTCGGAAAATGGTCGGATAGGGTGTCTCAATCCGGCATGCTGGCGGTGTCATTGGTGGTTCTGGTGTTGGCCGATTTAATCTTAGCGCTGAGCACAAATTGGCTAGGTCTTTTGTGCGGATTCGTTTTGTGGGGGCTACATCTGGCGTTGAGCCAAGGTCTGCTCGCGAGCATGATTGCGGCGAGCGCGCCAGCGGATTTGCGGGGGACTGCATTTGGCCTCTTTAACTTGGTCAGTGGTGTCGCCATGCTCTGTGCTAGCGTGCTTGCGGGAGTGTTGTGGCAGTCTTTTGGTGGTGTTTATACTTTTTACATGGGCGCAGGATTTGCGGTATTTTCCTTGTTTGTATTGACAATGATTCGGCAAAAGCGCAACTAAACCCACCGTATTTCTTGCCTCATGGAAAAAACGGGACGATGATCAAGCATTCCTTAGCGCATAGGAGGTTCATCATGAGAGGCTTGGTCATCGGTTCGCTTCGTCCTTGGATGGGGATTTTGTTGGGCGCTTTATTGCCCGTCCTTTCAGCCTATGGGCAAGACGGAAGTAGCGATTTGAAAGTAACGGGATTTGTCTCCATTGTCGGCGGCAAAGTGGTGGCAGGCAGCATGCCCACAGACTACGTCGGCCCGGCTGAATTGGTCGGCAATACCTGTCCCTGTTACACGGCCGATTGGAGTAATGCGGGTGTCTATGCGAAAGATTTTTCGCTTAAACCGGAAAGCCGTATGGGGGTGCAATTTAACTACAAACCCAGTAAAGAAATCAGCTTCGTCAGTCAAATTGCGGTGCGCGGTACCGATACTTCGCCCAATATCCAATGGGCTTTTGGCAGCTACAAATTTAATAAAAATTGGGAAATGCAGATCGGGCGCAAACGTGTTCCGCTCTACTATTATTCCGATTTTCAAGACATCGGTTTGTCTTACGCTTGGGTGACGACACCACCAGAATTGTACGGCTGGGAAGTGACGAATTATAACGGCGGGAGCCTACGTTATAGTAATAGTTTTGGTGATACCAATTACACGGCGAGCTTTTTTACTGGTTCGGAAAAACTGAAGGATTCTCTTTACGAAAAGCTCTACTATGCCGAGCGTAACGAGGTCTCATGGAAAAATTTACGGGGCGCGGATTTGGAATTGAACAACGGCGGCCTGACGGTACGCGGTGTGTACATGCAATCGGATGCAGGCGTAAAAATTCCGGATTTACAGATCGATGATGTGGCGGCGTTGAAGGCCTTTGGGGTTGCGATCAATATGGATTTTGACCGATGGTTTGTTTTGACGGAATTTACCCAACTGAGTCGCAATTTTGCAGAAAAAGGCTTTGAATATAAAGCCCCCGCCTTGACGCTGGGCCTTGGTATGCGCATCGGCGAATGGACTCCGTTTCTCAATTACGCCCAATATACGGAAAAATCCAGCGATCTGAGTAAGTATTCGCCGCAGTCTTTTAAGCGCTACTCCTTCACACTACGTTACGATCTCAATGCGGGTACAGCACTCAAAGCACAGCTGGATCGAAACACGGATGTCACTAGCAATTATGGTGGAAATGTGACGGTCTTTCGGGTCAGCTATGACCGTGTGTTCTAGTCCAGGAGAAGATCATGAAAACTATTATTCGCCTGTGCTTACTCAGTTGTACATGGTTTTTGATGCAGACTTCCTTCGCGCAAATCGTGGTGGTAGTCGGTGCTAAAAGTAGCGTGAGCAATTTGACCCGCGAACAAGCCGCAGCGATATTTTTGGGGAAAGCCACCCAATTGCCGGGTGCGGGTGAACCGCAGCTGGTGGACCTTCAAGAGAGTAATGAAGTTCGTAAGAATTTCTATCTCAAGGTGGCCGATAAAACGCCGACACAGGTGAAGGCGATTTGGGCGCGACTGGTCTTTTCTGGCAAGGCTTCGCCCCCCAAGGAGTTGCCGAGCAGCGGCGATGTTAAAAAATTTGTCAATAGCAGCCATGATGCGATTGGCTACATTGAAAAAAGTGCGGTCGATAGTTCGGTGAAGGTTTTGTTGGAGGTAGAGTAGGCTTAGACAGGTTTAGGACTTAAGCAAAATGGGGCTGGCTAGTCGAACTCGACAACGCCAGCTTTGTTTGCGTAAGACCTAAGGTTTACATTCTCGGCGCTTGCGTAGATACTTGCGCCATCTTTGTAAGCCTGATTGAAGGAAACCCTATGTCTCTGTCTTTTTCGCCTTTGTCCTTGCCCGCATCCTCGCGGGCTTTGGTTTTTTCACTCGCCTTGTTTTCAATCAATAGCGTTTACGCCTCAAACGACCTCAAGCAGCTAGCCAATTTAAATCAAGCTGAATTTAATCGCCTCAGTGCTGATCTGACGGCCGCTACGAGCTATAAAGGCTTGATTCCCGCAACAGCTTTGGGTATTACGGGCTTTGACTTGGCCGCCGAACTTAGCAGTACGCAACTCGACGATAGCGCGGTCTGGCATCGCGCTGGCGGCAGTAGTTCGACTTTATTAATCCCGAAAATTCATTTGCATAAAGGTCTACCCAATCACTTTGATGTGGGTGTCAGCCTCGCGAGTCTGTCCTCGTCTTCCACAAAAATTTTCGGTGCGGAAGTGCGTTATGCCTTAATGGAAGGTAGTGCCGCCTTACCTGCGCTTGCGGTGCGTGGCAGCCTGTCACGGCTCTCTGGTGCGAGCAATCTTGATGCGCAAAGTCAAAGTTTGGAATTGATAGCATCGAAAGGCTTTGTAATGTTTACGCCTTACGCTGGGGTCGGTCGGGTGTGGGGTAAGGTGACGCCACAGGTGAGTAATTTATCTGCCAATTCAGTCTCGCAGAATAAATTATTTGCAGGCTTGAATGCGAATTTTGGCTTGGTCAATCTCGCTGGCGAAGTCGATCGCACGGGTAATACCCAAAGTCTAAGTTTTAAACTTGGTTTTCGCTGGTAGCAAGCCAGCGCCCCATACCTAGCTACCTAGCTACCTAGCCATGAAATTTTCTCTACTCGGCGAGCAGGCGGTGTTGATGCAGGCAGACGACGCGTCCGCCTCGACTGCCGCGACCACGAGTATGGACATGCAGGTGCAACAACGTATCTGGAGCATGGCGCACGCCTTGCAAGAACGCCGTTGTTGTCTTGAAATCGTGCCCGGCATGAATAATTTGACGGTGATTTACGATGCCCAGTTATTTTCCGGGGCAACCATGTTGGCGTTGATGCGCACCAGTTGGGACGCCGCAAAGATAGAGGAATTTTGTGCGCGTGAGATGTGCATCCCGGTGGTGTATGGTGGTCAGTCGGGGCCTGATCTGGAAGTCGTCGCTTTGCATAATCGGCTTGAACCTGAAGACGTGATACGCCTGCATTCAGAAGCCGTGTATACCGTTTATTTTCTGGGTTTTCAGCCGGGCTTCGCCTATTTAGGTGGCTTACCCGCCAAGTTGGCGACACCGCGTCGTTCTGAACCGCGTTTGCAAGTACCGGCCGGTACGGTGGCCATTGGTGGTGCTCAGACTGGAATCTATCCGCAGAGCAGCCCAGGTGGCTGGCAGTTGATTGGTCATAGCCCCGTGAATTTATTTGATTTCAAAGCCTTACCCCCCAATTATTTGCGCCCGGGTGATCGTTTGCGTTTTGTTGTGGAGCGTATTGATGGCTAAGGGCGAAACTGGAGCGGTGCTTGAAGTGGTACGCGCGGGTATCCAAACCACGGTACAGGATTTGGGGCGCATTGGTTTGCGTCATTTGGGCGTTGCCAAAGCCGGTGCATTAGATCGCTATTCCTTGATACTCGCGAATCGTTTGGTCGGTAATGCTGACGATAGTGCGGGCTTGGAAATCGTGGTGGGGCCGATGGTGTTGAGCTTCACGCGTGATGCGCAAATTGCGATTTGTGGTGCTGATTTTGATGCGAGTCTAGATGGCGTATCGGTCGCGCCCGGTTGGCGGATACGTGTTCGCGCGGGACAAGTATTGCGTTTGCGTGGCGCTATGAAGGAAAGTCGCGCTTATCTGGCCGTCGATGGTGGACTTGATGTGCCGCTAGTGTTGGGGTCGCGCGCGACTGATTTGCAAGCGCATATGGGCGGCTGGCAAGGGCGCGCTTTGCAAAATGGCGACCGCCTACCCTTGGGTGAGGCGGGCCTATCGCGCAAAGCAATCGGCGTTTTACAGCGTACTTGGATACCTGAAATTCGGGCGATTCCTGGCCCTGAATATGAAGAATTTAGCTGCGCGTCACGGAAAGCATTTTGGCAGCATGCTTGGAAATCGAGTGTGCAGAGCAATCGCATGGGTTTGCGTTTGCAAGGCAGTGTTTTGCAGCGCGAAGCGCAATACGATTTGCTGTCCCACGCGGTTTTTCCAGGTATGGTGCAAGTACCGCCCAACGGCCAGCCGATTGTATTGATGGCCGACGCACAAACCACGGGTGGTTATCCGCGTTTGGCGAGCGTGATTGGGGCCGATTTGTGGAAATTGGCGCAAACGCCTCCGGGTCAGCATTTTTGTTTTGTTCAATGTGACCACGCACAAGCGCTTGAGGCACAAGAGCGATGGAGCTCCGAGTTGGCGCTCTTGGCTTGGGGAATGCAAAGAACATGAACAGTATCGATCTCAATGCCGACCTTGGTGAAGGCTCACAATTCGATGCGCAATTTCTGCAATCGGTGAGCTCGGCTAATATTGCTTGCGGTGGACATACGGGCGATCGGAATAGCATTTTGCAAGCGCTAGGTTTGGCACAAGCGGCGGGCGTGCAAGTGGGCGCACATCCGAGTTTTTTGGATCACGCGCACTTTGGTCGCCGTGCCATGCCTTTTGATGCACCGAAAATATTAGCCGATCTGCGCTTGCAATTGAACTTATTTTTTGATTGTGCGGCGCAAGTTGGGATTCCTGTGCGCCATATTAAACCGCATGGCGCGCTCTATAATCAGGCGGCGTTTGATCTCGATTTTGCGGAACTGATTTTTACCAGCATCGCTGAATTTGATAAGGACCTCATGTGTGTGGTATTGGCGGGTAGCCCTATGGTCGAGTGGGCGCGTGCGCGAAATATCACCGTAATAGAAGAAGCCTTCGCGGACCGTCGTTATCAATACGATGGACGTTTGGTGTCGCGCCAGATGGAAAATGCTTGTATAGAAGATGAGGGTAGCGTATTGCAACAATGTTTGGATGTGATACAAAAAGCTGAAATTACCAGTGTCGAAGGTTCGCGTTTGCGCGTGCATGCCGATACTTTGTGTGTGCATGGAGATGGCGTAAATGCTTTGCAGTTGCTGCGTTATTTGCGTCAGCATTTTGAGTTGAACGGGATTCGTGTAGACGCTTTCCAAAAGCTAGCTTGAGTCATTTGATTTTTTGAGGTTAAGTTTTTTGAAGCTAGGTTTTCTAAAACAAAGTTTTCTGAGGGTAAGTTGAGATGGATGCACACTTGTGGTGGGCTTTGCTTGGGATTCCGGTGATCGTGCTGGGTTTTGCGCTACGTTTAAATCCCTTGTTAGTGGTGGTGGCGGCAGGTCTGCTGACGGGACTGGCTGTGGGTTTGTCGTTTGACGATGTTCTGATGATTTTTGGTGAGAAATTGATGAATAGCCGTCAGCTTGGCAGTACGCTGTTGATTTTGCCAGTGATTGCTTTGCTCGAAAAATTTGGTTTAAAAGAACACGCCCAAGCTTGGGTGCGACAAATTCGCGGTGCCACTGCGGGACGTATTTTGATGCTCTACTTTATTTTGCGGCAGTTTTCCTCGGCCTTGGGTTTAACCAATCTGGGCGGGCAAGCGCAAACCGTGCGACCCTTGATCGCACCGATGGTGCAAGCGGTGGCAAGTGAGCAGTATGGCGAACTTTCTTTAGCCCTGAGAGAGAAAATCGCCGCATTAGCTGCGGCGAGTGACAATGTCGCGCTATTTTTCGGTGAAGATATTTTTATTGCCTTCGGTGCCGTTTTGCTGATGCTGGGGGTATTGCAAGAACATGGGATTACCCAGATTGAAGCTTTAACTTTGGGATTGTGGGCGATTCCAACGGCCTTGTCGGCGATGGCGATACATCTGTTTCGTTTGAGTCTTTTAGATCGACAGATTCGTCTGGCGATCAAAGCCGAACAGGGAGCTAACACATGAATTTCACATTTCCATCGAGTTTGATAAGCCTTGATCTGGTATTTTATTTGGTCGGGGCTTTGAGTTTGAGCGTTGCGGTCTTGGGCGTGCTTGATCGCAGTAATCGCCAACGCTGGACGACGGCTTTGTTTTGGGGTCTATTGAGTGTCCCCTTTCTATTGGGTGATGCCATGATTGCGCTGTGCGGCAAGCCGTGGACTTATCGAATTTTGGGCATGAGTGTGATTGCACTGGCCTTGATCGCCGGTTTGAATGGTTTGGGTCGATCGAGCACCGAAAGCAGCTCATTAACGCAAAAACGGCTCAGCGCCGAGCGTTTGGGAAATCGCTTGTTTTTACCCGCCTTGATGATTCCCCTGATTACGGTTGGCCTGAGTTTGCTTGGGAAATACCTGTACGTGTTCGGCCTTCCCTTATTGGATCCGAAAAATATAAGCTTGGCGAGTTTGGCAGTCGCTTGTGTGACTAGCCTGATTTACGGCTTGAAGATGACAGACTGTTCGCCTTATTCTGCATTGCAAGAGTCGCGTCGCTTGATTGATACGATAGGGTGGGCTTTAATTTTGCCTTTGATGCTGGCCATGCTAGGCGGCGTGTTTGTAAGCGCGCAAACTGGACAAGCGATACAGGTATTGGTAACGCAGTGGATTAATCCTGAAAGTCGCTTGGTGCTGATTGTGGTGTATGGATTGGGGATGGCGGGTTTGACGATGATTATGGGGAATGCCTTCGCGGCTTTTCCTATCATGGCGGCGGGGATCGCTTTTCCGTTTTTGATACAGCAGCACCACGCTTCACCGGCACCCCTGATGGCGTTCGGGATGCTGTCGGGTTACTGCGGTACTTTGATGACACCGATGGCGGCCAATTATAATATTGTGCCAGCGGCGTTATTGGAACTCTCGGATAAATATGGTGTGATACGCGCACAGATACCGACCGCCTTAGCGGTGCTTTTTTTGAATATTCTGATGATGTATTTTTTGGTGTGAACTGACGCTTAGAGATGATTTGAGTGAAGACGATTTTATTGACTGGTTTTGAGCCTTTTGATCGTGAAACGATTAACCCTTCTTGGGAATTGGTGCGTCGCTTTGATGGCTTGGTCGTGGCGGGAACGCATCGCGTCGAGGTACTGTGTTTGCCCTGTGTTTTTGATTTGGCGCTGGAATCTTTGTGGGCGCGCTTGGCGCAAAATAAAGCTGAGATTGTCCTTTGTTTAGGGCAAGCGGGTGGCCGTGCAGAATTTTGTCTAGAAAGAGTTGCGGTCAATATTAACGATGCCCGTATTGCCGATAATGCGGGCAAGCAACCGATTGATACGCCCGTGATTGCGGGCGGTCCGGTCGCCTATTTTTCGACGCTGCCGATCAAGGCGATGCTGAAAGCCTTGCACGATCAAGGCCTAGCCGCCGCGGTGTCGCAAAGCGCAGGTAGTTTTGTTTGCAACCATGTTTTTTACGGTTTGATGCATTATGCCAACACTGAGCCTGCCTTAGGCCGTGCTGGATTTATTCATATCCCTTACCTTCCCGAGCAAGCCGAGCATCACCTCGGCGCGCCTTCCATGCGCATGGAAAACTTGGTTTCCTGTCTCACGACTTGTTTAAATTTAGCTGTTTTGCAAGGAAATGAGCTGCGCTACGGAGCCGGTGAAATTAGTTGATTTATCAATAGCTAAGCCCAAGTAAGCGTTCCACATGGAAATATATTTCCTGAGCCTTTGTTTTTACAACGAAAAAAACCCTAATTTTGTTTAGAATTGTTTCTTGCTAGCCGTTATCGTTTGCACGGCTTCTGTTGGGTTGGCTTTTTGTTCTTGGCGTTCTCGCTTGATTCGACGCTGATGTAAGCTGCTATCGGCTACTTTAGGCAGCTTTAGGCTGAACCCTTATGGAAAATCTTGGTTCACACTTCTAGTGGGGTGGCTGATCATGCAAAGAGATTTTTTTCGTCAACCGGCGTTTGCCTATGTTTTTGGAAGCGCGGGCATCGCTGTTATCTTGGCCCTAGTCTGGCCGTATCCGAGTTTTTTGAATATCGCGCTGGCACTGGCGGGCATCGTGGCAATCGGGACTACGGTCGCGGTAATGAAGCGCTGCTTTCTTGAGCTAGCAGAACTTGAACAAGATGACGATAAGCTGCGACGAGACGCGGCGCTGGTGCGTGAGATCGCCAAATTGCTCAGCGGCGTCCTACCACTGTGGAATGCCCATGTTGATACCGTCAAAAATCAATCGGAAGACTCGGTCGCGCAACTCATCAAAAGCTTTTCGTCTATGGTGGCAGAACTCGATGAAGCCGGTTTTGGCGGAGTTGGTAATGTGAATAAAGAGGCGGCGAAAAATGCCGACGCCACGATTACTCTGCTCCAGTTATGCAAAAAGGAATTAGCGCCCTTGATCGAGACGCTGTCCAAAATGATAGACAGCAAAAATGAGCTGCTCAATTGCATACGCGAACTGGCGTACTCCACGTCCGAAATGACGAATATGGCGCATGAAGTTGGGCAGATCGCGGCGCAGACCAATCTGCTTGCCTTGAATGCTGCGATTGAGGCGGCGCGAGTGGGCAATATGGGGCGCGGCTTTGCGGTGGTCGCAGATGAAGTGCGTAAGTTATCGCATATGTCGGCCGAGACCGGTAAAAATATGAGTGAAAAGGTGAAACATCTTTCGACCGTGATGGCGCGAGCGTTGAGTACTGCAGATCGTACTGCAATTCATGATAAGCAGGTGTTAGAAGTGTCCGGTGCCGTGGTGCGCGACGTGCTCAATCATGTGGAGTCTATGGGCGATAGCGCGCAACAAATGCGACATCATGGCAATGTCATTCGCAATGATATTGAAGACTTGATGGTGGCTTTGCAGTTTCAGGACAGGATTAGCCAAGTTTTGCAAGTCGTCAAAAACGATATGTACAAACTGGAAAAAACGGCGCATGAATTAGGTGATGGCGCTGAGGGTGAATTTCCGTCCACGGAAAAATGGCTGAAGGACTTGCAAAACACTTACACCATGCGCGATGAGCATAGAAATCATGGCAGCAGTGGCGATAGTGGCGACGCGGCAGCCGATAAGAACTCAGAGATCACCTTCTTTTAAGCGTGGTTTTAAGCTTGGCCATAGTTCCCCCGAATCTTTGTAGTCCCTGCGCCTTTGAAGGTCAGTCGCCATGTACCAAGCCTTGAAGAAATCGCGTATCTTGGTCGTCGAAGATGACGACTTAGTTGCGACTTTTATTCAACTTAAATTGGAACATTTCGGCTATGAAGTGGTGGGGCAAACGGGGTATGCAGAGGAAGCCATTGCATTGGCTGGGCGGCTTCGTCCCGATTTGATTTTGATGGATATTCAACTGGCGAGCGAAATGGACGGCATTACCGCTGCCGAAGCCATACGCACCCAATTTACCTTGCCGGTTATTTTTCTGACCGGTAATCGTTCAGAAGAAGATTTGGAGCGTGCTACCCACGTTCATGCTCATGGCTACATGATCAAACCTTTTTCGGATCAGGAATTGCGCGCCGTGATTGAAATGGCGCTGTATAAACACCAGGCCGAAATTAAGCTCAAGATCAGCGACCTCGCATTAAAGGTCATTGCGCAAGGGGTTGTCATTACTACGCCTGATCAGCGCGTCATTTCCGTCAACGACGCTTTTGTACGTCAGACCGGCTATTCGTCCGACGAGATGCTAGGCAAGACTTGTTTGATTTTGCAAGGGCCGGCAACTAAACGTGAAACCATGGAAGCCTTGCATCTGGCGATCAATGAACGCCGCGCTTTTTCCTGTGAGATTTTAAATTACCGCAAAGACCAAAGCATGTTTTGGAGTGAGTGGAAAATCACGCCTGCTTTCGATGAACAAGGTCAACTCAGTCATTTTATCGG
The DNA here is from genome assembly GCA_023259175.1 of Oxalobacteraceae bacterium. GTDB lineage: Bacteria > Pseudomonadota > Gammaproteobacteria > Burkholderiales > Burkholderiaceae_D > Undibacterium. The sequence goes on from JAHFQV010000027.1 coordinate 31,553, forward strand.
CGTCATGCAGGACATTACTGAACGTAAAATGGCAATGGAATCGGTGCTGCAAAGCAAGCATGATTTACTTGAGGCGGAGCAGTCGACGCATGTCGGACATTGGGTTTGGGAAGCCAGTACCGATAAGATTACTTGGTCCGACGAGATGGTTCGTATTTGGCGGCGTGCACCGGAAGAATATAAAGGTGATTTGTTTGAGATGATACGGCGCACGGTTTATCCAGAAGACCAAGAAACCGTCATCGCGACTTGTAAAGAAGCGTTTGAAGACAGGGAGGATTACCAGCCTTTCGAATACCGTATTTATTTGCCCGATGGGAGTTTGCGCAATATCTGGGCTAAGACCGGACGCAAGCAAAAAGATGCGCGCGGTCGCATCGTTCGATTGACGGGAACGGTGCAAGACATCACCGAACGCAAGCGTGCAGAAGAGGAAAGGCGCTTAATCGATGCGCGTATGGAGCATGCCTTTGGTAGTTCCCCGATAGGGATGGCTTTGATCGATATTGAGGGACGATTTTTGCGCGTCAATCCGGTATTGTGTACGATGTTTGGCTACACCGAAGAAGACTTATTAAATCACGATTGGCGGCGTTTCGCACATCCTGAAGATGTCAATATTGATCGCCCCCAAATCGCGCAATTGCTGACCGGCGAGATCGAGACCTATGAGGTCCATAAGCGCTATTTTCATAAAAATGGAACAGGAATTTGGCTGCAGGTGAATGTCTCTTTGGTGCGCGATGCCTTTGGTGTCCCGGTCAATTTCGTTACGCAGATTCAAGATATCACCCAGCGTCTCATTTCAGAAGCGCAGCTGAATCAATTGTCGCAAGCAGTGGAGCAAAGTACCGAAGCGATTATTATCACCGATGTCCATGGCAATATCGAATACGTCAATGACACCTTCGTCGCCAAAACGGGATTTGAGCGTTCGGAAGTCTTAGGTCAAACCCCGAAAGTACTGAACTCGGGACAAACACCGGACGAGATTTTTAGTCAACTATGGCAAACCATAGGCGAAGGAAAAACATGGAAAGGTGAGTTGATCAATCGTCGTAAAGATGGATCGCTCTCCGTTGAGTACGCAACGATTTCGCCTTTGCGTCAAAGTGACGGTACAATCACGCACTTCGTTTCTACCCAAGAAGATATCAACGAGAAGAAAAAGTTGGGTGAAGAGCTGGATCGGCATCGCCACCATTTGGAAGAGTTGGTGGTCAGTCGCACCAAAGAATTAGCGATTGCGCGTGAATTAGCGGAGGCGGCCAATCGTGCCAAGAGTAATTTTATCGCCAATATGAGTCACGAAATTCGGACGCCGATGAATGGGGTCTTAGGGATGACTTATTTGGCGTTGACGGGCGCGACCGATCCCAAGCAGCGTGATTATCTGCAGAAAATTCATTTATCGGGGCAGCATCTCTTGCATATCGTTGACGACATTTTAGATTTTTCAAAAATTGAAGCGGGCAAAATGGCGATTGAAGGAATCGACTTTAGCCTAGATGAATTGATGGGGAAATTATCGGCCATCATGAACACCAAGGTCGCGGGTCGGCAGCTCAGTCTCTCGATTCAGATTGAGCCGGATGTGCCGAAACACATGCACGGTGATCCGCATCGCTTAAGTCAGATTTTGATCAACTACACCAACAACGCCATCAAATTCACCGAAAAAGGTGAGATCGCGGTGCGCGTGAAAAAAATCAATGATACGCCCAGTGGTTGGTTAATGCGCTTTGAAGTGCAGGATCCGGGCATAGGTATGAACGAGCAGCAGCAAAGCAAATTATTTCAATCTTTTGAGCAGGCCGATAGTTCGACTACGCGCAAATATGGTGGCACGGGATTAGGTCTCGCCATTAGCAAACAATTGGCGATTCTGATGGGCGGTGAAGTCGGTGTCGAGAGCATAGAGGGAGTCGGTAGCACCTTTTGGTTTTCCGCATTGATCGAGCAACCCAAGGCGATCATCGTGGATGAAGCGCAGGTGCCAGTGCAAATTAATGCGGCCTATCATTTGGCGCGCTTAAATCAAAGGCGCAATCCGATTCGTATTTTATTAGTTGACGACAATGAGTTTAATCAACAGGTCGGTAGTGAATTGTTGATGGAAAAAGGCTGCCAAGTTTTGCTCGCAGGTGATGGTGAACAAGCTGTGAACATGGTGCAGTTGGAAGAGTTCGATTGTGTGATGATGGACATCCAAATGCCCGTCATGGATGGCTTGGAAGCGACGCGACAAATACGCGCGATGCCACGTTTTTCTGAGCTGCCGATTATCGCCATTACCGCCAACGCAATGAATGAAGACAGAATCCATTGTCTTGCCGCTGGCATGAACGATTTTGTCCCTAAACCTTTCCCGCCCGATGTTTTGTATTCCACCATTTATCGATGGGTGAATGACGGGAAAAACGAGCTTGAGGTAGCTACTTCCAGTGAGACCTTGCAAAGCGATGCGGAAAATGTGAGCGCGCTCAGCACAACTAAGCCGCCTGCTGGGGCGGCTGCAACTTTGCATATTGATTTATCTTTGCTTGCTGCACTGGTTGGAAATAAGCCCGAGAAGATCAAGAAATTTGCCTTGAAATTTATTGAGTCGGCAAAAGAAGGGGTGGAAGAGCTGGCGCAGGCGAGAAGCAGTGAAAATCTAACGGAACTGGCGGCGCTCGGTCATCGACTTAAATCCAGCGCCCGCACGGTCGGCGCTTTGGCCTTTGCCGATGTCTGTCACGACTTGGAACAATTAGGACATGGCGGTAGTTTGATTCAGGCCGATGCCTTATTGCTGCAATTAGCGCCGATGTTGCGAGGAATAGAGAGCGATACCGAAATTTATCTTAGCAAGGCTGCGTCCGCCGCTGAGTCTGCCAACCTGAGCCAAGCAGCGGCAGGGCGCGGTCAGGAGGCAGAATCCGTTTCAAGACCCTCTGCTTCCTTGGCAGGCTTGACCGTGATGGTCTTGGAAGACAGTCAATTGGACTTGGAAGTGGCATGTAGTGCGTTGCAGAGAATGGGCGTTGACCATGTGATTTCCTGCAGCAATGGTCAAGAAGCTTTGCAGTATATTTATGGCAAAGCCCCCGACATTATTATTTGCGACCTCAATTTACCGGTGCTCGATGGAATTAGTTTCCTGCGATTAGCGGCGCAGGCGGGGTATACCGGCGCGGTGATTATTCTGAGTTCCGCGGACAAGAGCGTTTTAAAGGCCACCGAGAATTTGGTGAAAGCCTTTGGCCTGCATCTATTGGCATCGCTGCGCAAACCCTTCGTCGAAGCCGATATGTTCGCCGCACTGGGTCAACAAATGCCGGCTAACCCAGCCCAAACTTATTTGTCGAAAATGGCGGTTCTATCTTTGTCTGAGTTGCGACAAGGCTTGGCTGACAATGCACTCGAACTTGTTTTTCAACCTAAAATTTCGCTTAGCAGCAGGCGCGTGGTCGGTGCTGAATGTCTTGCGCGTTGGCGTCACCCTCAGCGTGGATTGCTAGGACCTGTTGCTTTTGTGTCGGTGGTTGAATCACATGGCTTGATTGATTGCATGACAAGGACTATTTTGCAAAAGAGCGCGCATCAGCTCAAAGAATGGCAGGCGGCGGGGCAAGAGCTCAAGTTGTCCGTTAATTTGTCGATGGATAATCTGGTCCAACTTGATTTGCCCGAGGAGTTTGAAGAGATCGTGCAAAGCGAGGGAATGAAGCCATCGCAGTTTATTTTGGAATTGACGGAAACCCGTTTGATGGACAATCTCACCGTCAGTTTGGAAATTTTGACCCGTTTGCGTTTGAAAGGTTTCGGGCTGTCGATTGATGACTTTGGGACGGGTTTTTCGACCATGGAAAACCTGAAACAACTGCCCTTCACCGAATTGAAAGTCGATCGTGCTTTCGTTAATGGCGCGGCCAATGACATCGAAGCACAAGCTATCTTAAGTTCCAGTATTCAACTGGGCAAGATTTTTCATTTGAATCTGGTGGCCGAGGGCGTTGAAAATCAGCAAGATTGGGATCACATTATTGATTCGGGATGTGATGAAGCACAGGGATTTTTTATCGCCCAACCTATGCCCGCTGAGCAGTTTGTCGCTTGGCGCAGGGCGTGGGAGGCGAATTTGTAAATAGCCGTTTCCTTCGAAGTGTCTCAAAAGGAGTGCAGTCATGAACCTTGCCGCCGTTAAGCCACTCAATGATCTTCATGTATTGATCGTTGATGATGATGAATTTCAAGTCGATTTTGTCTCGGATCTGCTCAAAGAGCTAGGCGTGAACAACGTCATTACAGCCAATGGCGGTAAAAGCGGCTTGCACGCCTTCGACAAAGCCCAGGTGAAGCCCGATTTACTCATGTGCGATATTCAAATGCCAGACATCGATGGTTTTGAATTTATGCGCGCGATGGGTGAGCGCGCCTTCAAAGGTGGCGTTATTTTGATGTCGGGACAGGGTTCTAGAGTCTTGTATTCGGCTTCCTTAGTGGCACAACTCTCGCGGCAGAACTTTCTGGGTAATATCGAAAAGCCGGTCAGTAAAAAAGATATTTCCGACAAGATCGAGCAAATGCTGAGTCCCAGTTAGCTGCTTGCATAGCCAAAGCACTGCGCTTGGCATAAAAGCCAGCGGAAATGCCTAATAATGCGATGCCAATTTCGTTCGCCTCGTTTTTTTTGGGGGGGCTATTGCCAAGCTTTAATTGTATAATCCCCGGCAGCAGAGCAAGCCCTTGAGTCAATCCTAGCATCGAGCTTGTTCGCGCAAGCTTAAACCGAGATTTTCCATTAGGCGCACCTTGGGTGCTTTTTGAGTGTTGACCGCAAACTCATCCGTCACCATCTCAAACCCTAATGGAAAATCTCGGTTAAACGTCTCCCCATTCATCCTTGTTAATCTACTTTGCATTATGAATATTCTGCTTTACTTGGTCGTGCTGTATTGGATCGTATCTGTCGGCATTGGTTTATATGCGGCTCGCTACGTCAATAATTCAAAAGACTTTGCAGTGGCGGGACGTGCGCTGCCGATGTACATCGTAACGGCGACCGTGTTTGCAACTTGGTTCGGTTCTGAAACGGTGTTAGGGATTTCGTCGACCTTTGTCAAGGAAGGCTTAAAAGGTGTGGTGGCGGACCCATTCGGCTCCTCGCTTTGTTTGATCTTCGTCGGCTTATTTTTCGCCCGCCCGCTCTACAAAATGAATTTGCTCACCATTGGCGACTATTACAAGAACAAATATGGTCGTGTGGTTGAAGTGCTCGTTTCCTTGTGCATCGTGATTTCTTATTTAGGCTGGGTGGCGGCACAGATAAAGGCTTTAGGTTTGGTTTTTAGCGTCGTTTCCGGCGGCGCTGTATCGATGAACGTGGGCATGATGATCGGTGCCGGGAGTGTGTTGATCTACACATTGATGGGCGGCATGTGGTCGGTGGCGATCACGGATTTTCTGCAAATGATCATCATTATGGTCGGCATGCTCTACATGGGCTGGGAAGTGTCCGGCATGGTGGGTGGCGCGCAAAATGTGATTCAACATGCCGTTAATGCGGGCAAAATGGAATTCTGGCCGGCCCCCACTGCGCGCGAAATGCTTTGGTTTTTTGCCGCCTGGATTACCATGATGTTAGGCTCGATTCCGCAACAAGACGTGTTCCAACGGGTCGCCTCGGCGCATACCGAAAACGCGGCGGCAAATTCGGCCGTGCTCGGAGGCAGTTTATATTTTCTGTTTGCGTTTATCCCGATGTTTTTGGCGTATTCTGCGACCTTGATTGATCCCGCGCTGGTGGCCAGTTTGATCGACACTGACTCGCAAATGATTTTGCCCCGCTTGATCATGTCCAAGATGCCTTTGTTTGCCCAAGTCATGTTCTTTGGTGCCTTACTGTCGGCGATTAAGAGCTGCGCCAGCGCCACTTTATTAGCGCCTTCGGTGACTTTTTCAGAAAACATCTTAAAGCCCTTTTTGCCCGAACAAAGTGATAAATCATTTTTGCTCACGATGCGTATCGTGGTTCTAGTCTTTACCGCGATTGTGACTTTATTTGCGATGAATACGGGTGCCAGTATTTATAAAATGGTTGAAAATGCTTACAAGGTCACGCTCGTGGCCGCCTTTATTCCTTTGGCATTTGGTTTGTATTGGAAGCGCGCGACGAGTCAAGGGGCGCAACTTTCCATCGTTTTGGGATTGGCGTCATGGATAGGCTTAGAAATCTTTGCACCCGAGGATTTTTGGCCTCCACAATTGGTCGGTGTGCTCATGAGTTTGGCAGGCATGCTGGCAGGTTCTTTGTTGCCGCAATGGATAGGGCGGACCGGTTTGCATGCAGTGCCGGTTGAGCAAGATTAAAGCGATCAAGCACTCAACACAGAGACCCAGAGGAACCCAGGAGAAATTCAAAAAAAATCAATGATAGTTTCCAATAGGAGGCAAAGACCCACTTCTCTCGATTTTTCTCTGTGACTCGTAAAGAGATGCCTTTACCTTGGTATGGAGCGTTTTGACTTGGCTCTTCATGCAATTGGCTTAGTCCCCGATGGGCACGCTTGGATGATGTCAAATTCCCTTTTGTCTAGCGAGCGCCATTTTTCGCCTATCGCTCTGCATAAACCGTTATAATTCATGGTTTTACAAGTTTTTTGGGAATAGAAATGCCTATCTATGCTTATCGTTGTGAAGCATGCGGCTTTGCTAAGGATGTATTGCAGAAAATGTCGGATGATACTTTGACGGTTTGCCCGCAATGTCAGGCTGACGCTTTTAAAAAGCAGATCACTGCGGCGGGGTTTCAGTTAAAGGGTTCTGGTTGGTATGTGACTGATTTCCGAGATGGAAATAAGGCGGCGACCGCAAATAGCGCGCCCAAAGAAGTTGCCGCGAGCGACAGCGGTGCCAGTGCAAGCAGTGAGCCAAGTAGCACAGAAGCTAAGCCTGTAGCATCGGTAAATGAGAGCGCCAACAGCACCAATAGCACCAACAGCACCAATAGCACCAACAGCACCAACAGTAGCAGCAACCCAGCAGTGTAAGTTACCGTAGTACTGACATTCGAAGAAATTTAGGTTTATGCGTAAATATTTTATTACCGGCTTACTGATTTTGGTTCCTTTGGGCATCACCGTTTGGGTATTGCACGCCATCATTAGCACCATGGATCAGTCGCTATTGCTGCTGCCGAATCAATGGCGGCCTGAGGCTTTGATCGGTTTTAAGATACCCGGTTTGGGTGCATTGCTGACCGTTTTAATCGTCTTTTTAACGGGACTACTCACCAAAAATTTCGTCGGCAAATACTTGGTCGCAGGCTGGGAAACTTTGCTCAATCGCATTCCCGTGGTCAGTTCGATTTATTCGAGTGTTAAGCAAGTGTCGGACACCTTGTTTTCATCGACGGGCAACGCCTTTAGTAAAGCTTTACTCATACAATATCCACGACAAGGTACTTGGACCATCGCCTTTTTGACGGGCACCCCCAGTGTTGATGTCGCCAAACATCTTGAGGGCGAGCACATTAGTGTCTATGTTCCTACGACCCCAAATCCCACCTCTGGCTACTTACTGATCATCCCCAAAAAGGATGCCATTGAGCTAGAGATCAGCGTTGATACAGCGTTGAAATACGTAGTTTCCATGGGTGTTGTTGCGCCCGAACACGCGCAAGACCCCAATCAAAATAATTGTGAGAATCCACTCAATTGATCGAGTCAGGTTTTATTTTCACAAATTTTTTCACAATACTTCATTCCCAGAAATTTAAAAATTTTTTAGAAATAGACAGGTAAGAAATTATGTCCATGCGTACCAATTATTGCGGCCTCACCACCGAAGAATTACTGGGCCAAACCGTCAGCCTGTGTGGCTGGGTTCATCGTCGTCGCGATCACGGTGGCGTGATTTTTATCGATTTGCGTGACCGTGAAGGTCTGGTGCAAGTGGTGTGCGACCCTGATCGTGCAGACATGTTTGCGATCGCTGAATCGGTGCGCAATGAGTTTTGCTTACGCATCACCGGTATCGTGCGCAATCGTCCTGATGGAACCGTGAATCCGAATTTGAAATCGGGCAAAATTGAAGTCCTATGTCACACGCTAGAAGTACTCAATCCCTCGGTTACGCCGCCTTTCCAACTGGATGACGATAATCTTTCCGAGACGACGCGCCTAACCCATCGTGTGCTCGATTTGCGTCGCCCGCAAATGCAAAACAATCTGCGTTTGCGCTACAAAGTGGCGATGGAAGTGCGTAAGTTTTTAGATGCTAACGGCTTTATCGATATCGAAACACCGATGCTCACTAAATCGACACCGGAAGGCGCACGGGATTACCTCGTTCCTTCGCGCGTCAACGAACATCAATTTTTCGCTCTGCCGCAGTCGCCGCAATTATTTAAGCAATTGCTGATGGTGGCCAATTTTGATCGCTACTATCAAATCACCAAATGCTTCCGCGACGAAGATTTGCGTGCAGATCGTCAACCCGAATTTACCCAGATCGATTGCGAAACCTCCTTCATGTCTGAGCAAGAAATTCGCGACATGTTCGAAGAAATGTTACGCTTGGTTTTCAAAAACACGCTGAACATCGATCTGCCCAATCCTTTCCCTGTGATGGATTATGCGCAAGCGATGGGACTTTACGGCTCTGACAAACCCGATATGCGCGTCAAATTGCAATTGACTGAATTGACCCAAGTCATGAAGGATGTTGACTTCAAAGTGTTCTCGGGCGCAGCAAATATGCACAATGGCCGCGTGGTTGGTTTATTAGTCCCCGGTGGCGCGAGTATGCCACGCTCAGAAATCGACGCTTACGACCAATTCGTTCGTATCTACGGTGCCAAAGGTCTAGCCTATATTAAAGTCAACGACAAAGCGCAAGGCCGTGACGGATTGCAAGCGCCGATTGTTAAAAACCTGCACGACGCAGCGCTCGCGCAAATTCTTGAACTGACTGGCGCACAAGACGGCGATTTGATTTTCTTTGGTGCCGATAAAGCCAAGGTGGTCAACGATGCTATCGGTGCGCTACGCGTTAAAATTGGCCACAGCGAATTTGGTAAATCCAAAGGTCTATTTGAAGAAAGTTGGAAACCGCTATGGGTCGTCGACTTCCCGATGTTCGAACACGACGAAGAAAATGATCGCTGGGCGGCCACCCATCACCCCTTCACCGCGCCAAAAGATGGGCACGAAGACTTGATGGAAACCGATCCAGCAAAATGTATCGCCAAAGCCTATGACATGGTTTTAAATGGATGGGAACTGGGCGGCGGATCAGTGCGTATCCATCGCGCTGAAATACAAAGTAAAGTCTTCCGCGCCTTGAAAATCAGCGACGACGATGCACAACTCAAATTCGGTTTCTTGCTCGACGCTTTGCAATACGGCGCGCCACCCCACGGCGGTTTGGCATTTGGCCTTGATCGCATCGTTACCATGATGACGGGCGCAGAATCGATACGCGACGTAATCGCCTTCCCAAAAACCCAGCGCGCACAATGCCTGCTCACACAAGCACCATCGGCTGTCGATGAAAAGCAATTACGCGAATTACACATTCGCTTAAGAGCGAGCGAAGCGAAGATTGTTTAAAACTTTGATGCAACGAAAAAAGCGAACTTTGGTTCGCTTTTTTTAATGATTGTCAATCACTAGATTTTGGCGCATGATTCGGCAAATCCCACGCAAAAAAGATCTCGAATATCGCGCTTTCCATGTCAGGCGTCACTCGTGTCGAGAAACACAATATGCTCCAAATAAGACCATTTCAAGCCGAAGACTGGCCAGCGCTCTGGCCTATTCTCCAAGCCACCATTGCCAAGGGTGATGCTTACGCTTTTTCGCCCGATAGCAGCGAAGCTGAAATTTATCATGCCTGGATAGAGCTTCCTCAAGTCAACTACGTCGCCACGCGCGATGATGGCGTGTTGGTCGGTGGCTATATGCTCAAGCCGAATCAGCCAGGCCTAGGGTCGCATGTGTGTAATTGCGGTTATGTCGTGGCGGAGCAGACGCGAGGGCAAGGAATTGCAGCGCAAATGTGTGCGCACTCCCAGGAACTCGCGCAGCATTTGGGCTACCATGCGATGCAGTTTAATTTTGTCGTGTCATCCAACCTCGCGGCGGTGCATCTTTGGCAGAAACTTGGTTTTTCCATTGTTGGCACGCTTCCCGGCGCGTTCGCGCACACAAGTTTGGGCTATGTCGATGCCCATGTCATGTTTAAGCAACTTGAAAAATAAAAGTGAGATAGACGATGCTTGAAGCTGTGATCCCTACAGAGGTCAGAACGGAAATCCTACGCCGCCTAAAACTCGCAGAACAAACTCATCAGGTGCGAATCTTGTTTGCGATTGAATCGGGGAGTCGTGCCTGGGGTTTTGCTTCGCCCAATAGTGATTACGATGTGCGTTTTGTTTATATGCACGAACCACAATGGTATCAAGCCGTCGATTTAGAGGAAAGGCGCGACGTGATTGAGTATCCCATCCTTGATGAGATTGATCT
>JAHFQV010000212.1 GCA_023259175.1 Oxalobacteraceae bacterium
TAGCATCAAACACTATAGTGCCAAGCTCGGCTTCGCGCTGCTCTTGAGCCTACTTGGAGTCTCTGCCCAAGCACAACAGCAAACCCAAGTAAAACATCTAGACTGGACACGCAACGCCACTATTTACGAAGCAAATATTCGACAGCATTCGAAAGAAGGCAGTTTTAAGCAATTTGAAGCCTATTTGCCAGAACTTAAGAAAATGGGCGTTAAGATTATCTGGGTCATGCCGATTAATCCGATCGGCGAAAAAAATCGTAAAGGTAGCCTAGGAAGCTACTACGCAGTACGGGACTATCTAGGTATCAACCCCGAGTTTGGCAATGCCAATGATTTTCATCACTTAGTCAAAGCGATACATCAACTTGGCATGTACGTCATCATCGATTGGGTCGCCAACCACACCGCATGGGACCATCCTTGGGCCAAAGAGCATCCTGAATACTACAAAAAAGATGCGTTGGGCAATTTCGTGCCGCCCGTACCTGACTGGATGGATGTCATTGCACTCGACTATCATCAAGCTGCACTACGCAAGGCCATGATAGAGTCGATGCGGTATTGGCTCACCGAATATGATATCGATGGCTTTCGTTGCGATGTCGCTGCAATGGTACCCACGGATTTTTGGAACCAAGCCCGTGCCGAATTAGATCAAACCAAGAAAATATTCATGCTGGCAGAAGCCCTCGAATGGGATTTGCAAGAAAAAGCCTTTGACATGACTTACGGCTGGCAATTTAAAGATTTGTTTAACGACATCGCACAAGGCAAACGCAGCGTTAAAGACCTCGATGCCTATCTCGCGGGGGAGGAGAAAAAATACCATCCTGATGCCTATCGCATGCTGCACATCACCAATCATGATTTAAATAGTTGGGAAGGAACAGAATTCGAAAGACTAGGCCTAGCTACCGAAAGTTTTCTGGTGCTCTCAAATTTAATTAAAGGAATGCCTTTGCTTTACAGCGGGCAAGAAGCCGGTAATCAGAAACGCTTGGATTTTTTTGAACGTGATCCTATCGAATGGCAAGCTCACCCTTTCAAACAACTCTACACGCAGCTTTTTCAACTGAAACAAAAAAATCAGGCATTATGGAATGGTGTAGCAGGTGGCGCGCTTGCGCGTCTCAGCAGCGATCATGACGAACAAATTTTTGCCTTCCAACGTGAAAAAAATGGCCAGCGCGTCATCGGCATTTTCAATTTATCGGCGCAAGAACAAAGCGTTCAATTCGCTCAAGCTGTGACTATCGATGGACTCAATCCTTTATTGAAAGATGGGAACAAAAATCAAGGAAAGACACTGCAGAAGATACATCTAAAACCTTGGGAATATCGCGTATATTCTAATTAAATCGCGCTGCGCTGTCGTGCCTAAACCACAAGCAATTCGACTACACCCGCGGCCAGGTACACAGCAAGAACATGATTGAGCAAATAAGCAGAATAAGCAGAATAAGCAGAAAATAATGAACATGCATTCCCAACATAAATTAAGTCAAGACAGCGCAAATAAGCGCAGCGATTGGTGGCGTGAAGCCGTCATTTATCAGGTTTATCCGCGCAGTTTTATGGATAGTAATGGTGATGGCGTGGGCGATTTACGGGGCATCACCGACAAGCTCGATTACATCGCGAAACTGGGGGTGGACATCGTCTGGATTTCACCGTTTTTTACTTCGCCCATGAAGGACTTTGGTTACGACGTTGCCGACTATTGTGACGTTGACCCCTTGTTCGGCAATTTGGCAGATTTTGATGCGCTGATCAAACGGGCGCATGAACTCGGTTTGAAAATAATGATCGATCAGGTTTTATCGCACACAGCGGAAAATCATCCCTGGTTTATCGAAAGCCGCAGCGACAAAAATAATCCTAAAGCAAATTGGTATGTCTGGGCCGATCCGAAGCCAGATGGCAATGCGCCGAATAACTGGTTATCGATTTTTGGTGGTTCGGCTTGGCAATGGGATACCCGTCGTCTGCAATACTACCTGCACAATTTTCTCACCAGCCAGCCGGATATGAATTTTCACCATCCCGAAGTGCAAAATGCGCATTTGGCGAATATGCGATTTTGGTTGGCGCGCGGTGTCGATGGCTTCCGCATGGACGCCTGTATTTTCCATTTTCACGACCAAGCTTTACGCGACAATCCACCCGCACTGAAACAAAATACCACCAGCGTAGCGGCCTCAAATCCCTACGGCATGCAAGCCCATATTTACGATAACACGCGTCCAGAAAATATCGCATTTCTAGAACGTGTGCGCTGCTTACTCGACGAATATGACGCAATCTCCATCGGCGAAATTGGCTCTGACGATGCGCTCGAGGTGATGGCACAATACACCGAGGGCGAACACCGCTTACACATGGCGTATAGTTTTAATTTACTCACCGCAGAACATAGCGCTGCCTACCTCCGTAAGCAGGTGGAAGACTTCGAAGCCAAAGTCAAAAATGGCGGCGCTTCTTGGTCGGTCGGCAATCACGATGTTGCCCGCGTCATGACACGCTGGGGCGGACAAAATCCCGACTTCGCCAAACTCATTTTGACTTTGCAATTAAGCTTAAAAGGGACGCCCTGCCTGTATCAAGGCGACGAATTAGCACTCTACGAGGCCGAAGTTCCTTACGAATTATTGCAAGACCCGGTGGGGAAAATTTTTTGGCCTGAATCTAAAGGCCGTGATGGTTGCCGTACCCCGATGCCTTGGGATCACACGCGAGCACACGCAGGTTTTTCCGAAGCACAGCCTTGGCTACCGCTGCCCGAACATCATCAACAGGCGGCGGTTTCGATACAGGAAAACCAGCCTGGGTCGGCACTTAATTTCGCCCGTACAATTTTACATTGGCGCAAAACGATACCGCAACTTTTGCGCGGTGCGATTGCATTTGACGACATGCCCGAACCGCTCTTGGCCTTGCGTCGCCAGCTCGCTGGTCATCCTAGCGTCTTAGCCATTTTCAATCTCAGCGCACAACCGCAAGAAATCAACTGGGAGATAACGCACATGGCAAGTACGCTTAAGGGTCACGGATTAAGGGGCGAAAAGGCCGGTTCGACGATCAAGCTCCCCGCGTATGGGGCTTGGTTCGGCCGCTTAGACCAATAGCGTTTGTTGGACTAGTGTTGGACTAGTGTTGGACTAGTGTTGGGCTAATGGTGGGCTAATGGTGGACAAAATAATTTTTCCCGATTTTTAAACG
>JAHFQV010000213.1 GCA_023259175.1 Oxalobacteraceae bacterium
TAGGGAAGCGCGGATTTATTCGACATGTGCGTTCGAGCCCAAAATGGGATGAGTTTGGTAGCAAGATTTCCGCAGGGTGCCAAGCAAGGGAATTTGCTGCCAATATCGCCCGTGAGTTTAATTTTTGTGCCGAACCCGGAGGGAAACTCCATTTTTTTCGTAGAACAAGCTTGAAAATTCAGGTTCTTAAAAAAATGGTGTTTCGCGCTTATCGAACAAATCCGCGCTTCCCTAGCTATTCTTTGGACGGTGCAAGGCCCAGTGCGTTTGGCACCGCCTTGGAAGATAAACTCACCTGAAAAGTACGCATATCAAATACATGTAAAAATTACATGTCAACACCGGATTTTACATGTAAGCTTGATTCTTTACTTTTAAGGCTCCCGCCTGAGTTTCTTACTTTATTACATGGCATATCAATTGCTTTAGTAGCCCTTCGGAAGTATCCACAAAAACTATTTCGAGGAGAATTACGATGGGTGATCAATTTATAGGTGAAATTCGTATGGTGGGGTTTAATTTTGCGCCACGGGGTTGGTTGATGTGTGCAGGTCAACTTATTTCGATTTCTCAAAATACCGCGCTGTTCTCTCTTTTGGGCACGACTTACGGTGGCGACGGAACCAGTACATTTGCCTTACCTGATCTACGCGGACGTTCGCCGGTTGGTGTTGGTTCAGGTCCTGGGCTATCGAATATCGACCAGGGCGAAGTCGCTGGCGCAGAAAATGTGACGCTATTGCAAAGCCAAATGCCCGCTCACACGCACACCACGGCGCTCAACGCCAACGTGGCTATTCCAGCTAACAGCGCTGTCGGCACCAGCAAAGCGCCTAGCAATACCAGCGTTTTAGCCCAAACCGCAGACTCAGCCGCGGGGGCTGAAGTGATGATTTACAACGCCGGCCCAGCTAACGCCAACTTACTGCCCTTCAATGCCCCAGTCACCGGCAGCTTGGGAACCAGTGGTGCCAACGCGCCGTTACCGATACGCAATCCCTATCTCGGCATTTGCTTCATCATCGCAACTGAAGGTGTTTACCCTTCGCGACCATAAAAATTTGACAATACCATAAAAATTTGTTCCAATGCGATTTCGCTCATTCTTAGTGCATTCTGAGAATGAGTTTTTTGCATTCTTAAAGATGTAATTTCAAGACCCGCGCGTGCCCCCCAGCACTCCAAAAACCTCAAGTAAAGCTGACCGAATTATGAAAATGACCGACATGAACTCACCTTTATCTCTCGATGCCACCGAATCCATGGTGCCAGAAATTCATAAAGAAATTATTTTCATCGACCGTGCAGTGCATGACTACGCGCAGTTAGCACAAGCTTGGGCTGGACGCGGTGAAATCGTCTTCATCGATACCACCGAGGATGGTTGGGCGCAGATGGCGCAGTACCTCAGCAGTCGACATGATCAACATGATGTCGATGCCATTCACGTGATATCGCATGGGCATGCTGGTGAAATTCAACTCGGCGCTACGCGCCTATCCAACACGAATTTAACGCAGGAAGATGCCCATCTAAAAACCATAGGACAAGCACTGCGCGCGGGCGGCGACTTGCTTTTTTATGGCTGCGATGTCGCGCAATCCACCCAAGGTCAAGATTTGATTGCGAAAATTGCCGCGGTTACGCGCGCCGATGTGGCTGCGTCTACTGATTTAACGGCCAACCCAACTCAAGGTGGTAACTGGACATTAGAAAAGACAACGGGTGCCATCGAGACCCAAAGCCTAACAGCACCTGACAATTACAAAGCGACATTCAATACCCTAAGCGCGGGCGACATCGTCATTTTGCGTATGGATGGCGCGGCAAGTGGTCCGACCTTAGACACGTTAAGCTTTGCGGTGCTCGTTGACATTCCAGCCGGTACGGTCATTAAAATGACGGATCACGGCTGGAATCAAGTTACAAACGCGTTCACAACATATATTACAAGCGATGCCTATATTACTTGGACGGTCAGTTCAACGATAGCCGCGGGCAGTATTTTTAAGCTGGCGATGGGCGGCTCTGACAATACGCCAACCACATCCTTAATCAATGTCACAGCGGGCAATACGAATCTCACCTCGGATATTTCCATCAGCGGTCACACTACATTAAGAACGATTATTTCGTCTGGCGATCAATTCTTTTTCTACCAGGATGCCGACACCAATCCCTACTTCATTTTTGGGATCAACAATAGTAGCGGCACCGTCGATGCAAGCAATTGGAATATAGATACCCAAACAGGCCTACGCGATTCAATGCTACCCAATGGCACGGGAAGCCAGAACGCATTAACCAATGGGGTAAACGCCGTTGGTATGCCGGGTGGCGCGTTACAACTAGATACCGTCGCTTACACAGGGCCTACCACTTCAGCCGATCGCGCTACGTGGTTGGCACGCATTACCAATGTTTCTAATTGGAGTCGTGATGACTTAGGTGCCACCTCAAGCACAATCAGCGTTGCTAGCGGCACCAGTGTCTCCGTCGCCACGCCACCTGCGACGGTAACCAACATCACGTCCTCAAAAACCAATGGCAGCTATACCGTAGGCGAAGTCATTGCGATCACCGTTAGCTTTAGCGGTGCAGTCGATGTCACGGGCACGCCGCAATTGACTTTGGAAACCGGCGCGACTGATCGCACGATTAATTATAGTAGTGGCAGTGGTAGTAATACCCTGACTTTTAACTATACCGTGCAAGCCGGTGATACGACTTCAGACTTAGACTATCATGACACGGCGGCGTTGACACTCAATAGTGGCACCATCAAAAATTCAGGCAACTCGACCGATGCAACATTGAGCTTGGTGAGCCCCGGTACGGCAGGCTCGCTCGGCGCCAACAAAGCCATCGTGCTCGACACCACAGCACCCACCGTCACTGGCATCACGTCTAGCACCACCAATGGCAGCTATAAAACCGGGGATGTCGTCAGTATTCAAGTTAATTTCAGCGAAGCGGTCAATGTCACTGGCACACCGCAATTAACATTGGAAACCGGCACCACTGACCGCGTCATCAACTATGTTAGTGGTAGTGGTTCGAATTCACTGACTTTCAATTACACCGTGCAAGCAGGCGACAATAGTGCGGATTTGGACTACCAAAGCATCAGTGCGCTGGCCTTAAACGGTGGCACGATCAAAGATGCTGCGGGTAATAATGGTAGCTT
>JAHFQV010000028.1 GCA_023259175.1 Oxalobacteraceae bacterium
CCACATAATTGGCGCTAGGGCGGATAATTTTATTGTCGATACGTTGTTCGATCACATGCGCCGACCAGCCTGAAGTGCGGGCGATCACGAAGAGCGGCGTAAACATCGCGGTCGGTACGCCCATCATGTGATAGGACACTGCCGAGAACCAATCGAGATTTGGAAACATTTTTTTAATGTCCCACATGACCGTTTCTAAACGCTCAGCAATGTCAAACATCTTGCTCGACCCTGCTTCTGAACTCAACTGACGCGCCACTTCCTTGATCACTTTATTGCGTGGATCGGATACCGTGTAGACCGGATGTCCAAAACCGATCACGACTTCCTTGTTTTCTACACGCTTTTTGATATCGGCTTCGGCTTCATCTGGATTGTCGTAACGCTTCTGAATTTCAAACGCAAATTCGTTGGCACCGCCATGTTTTGGTCCGCGCAAAGCACCGATCGCACCCGTGATCGCGGAATGGATATCCGAACCGGTTCCCGCAATAACGCGACTGGTAAACGTCGATGCGTTGAACTCATGTTCCGCGTAAAGTATCAAGGAAGTATGCATCGCACGCACCCAAGAAGCGCTGGGTTTTTCACCGTGCAGCAGGTGCAGAAAATGACCGCCGATGGAATCATCATCGGTCTCCACCTCGATACGTTTTCCGTTATGACTGAAGTGGTACCAATACAAAAGCATGGAACCAAACGAAGCCATCAAGCGATCTGCGATATCGCGCGCGCCAGGAATATTGTGATCATCTTTCTCAGGCAAAGTACAACCCAATACCGACACGCCAGTCCGCATCACGTCCATAGGATGCGCCGACGCCGGCAAACTTTCCAAGGCAGACTTAAGATTGGCTGGCAAGCCGCGCAGGGATTTCAATTGCGCTTTATAGGCGCTCAACTCAGCCGCATTGGGCAATTTACCATGTACCAGCAAATGCGCAATTTCTTCAAATTCGCAAGCATCGGCCACGTCCAAAATATCGTAACCACGGTAATGCAAGTCATTACCGGTTTTACCGACGCTGCACAAAGCCGTGTTACCAGCAGCCACGCCAGATAAGGCGACGGATTTTTTTGGCTTAAATGTAGGGATTTCTGGTGTCGTCATTTTATTTCTCCAAATTAGATTTTTTAAAACCACTCAACACAGAGACACAGAGACACAGAGGAAAAACGAGAGAAATTGTGTCATGCTGTCTTTTGTTGAGATTGTTGTGAATAATTTTAAGTACCCGGATCTTCAGTAAACTAGTAAAGAGAAAGACCTCCGTCTTACCTCTGTGTCTCTGTGTCTCTGTGTTGAGAGGTTTTTACTTCTTTATTTATTCTTCTGCTGCGCAAATAAGGCATCGAGTTTTTGCTCGAAATCGTGATAATTTATGCGCTCGTACAATTCCATCCGTGTTTGCATGGTATCGACCACATTTTTCTGCGTACCGTCACGCCGTATCGCCGTGTAGACGTTTTCCGCTGCTTTGTTCATGGCGCGGAAAGCGGACAGTGGGTAGAGCACTAAACCGACATCGGCGGCGGCTAGTTCTTCTACGCTATACAAAGGGGTGGCACCAAATTCGGTGATATTGGCGAGGATAGGCACTTGCACCGCTTGTGCGAATTGTTTGTACATCGCCAGTTCGGTGATCGCTTCTGGGAAAATCATATCCGCACCGGCTTCCACGCAAGCTAAAGCGCGTTCTATGGCCGCTTCCAAGCCTTCTACTGCCAAGGCATCGGTGCGCGCCATGATGACGAAATTTTCATCGGTACGGGCATCGACCGCGGCTTTCACGCGGTCCACCATTTCTTGCTTGCTGACGATTTCTTTGCCTGGGCGATGGCCACAACGCTTCGCGCCCACTTGGTCTTCAATATGCATCGCGGCAGCGCCAAACTTGATCATGGATTTGACGGTACGTGCCACATTAAACGCGGAGGAACCGAAACCGGTATCGACATCGACCAGCAAAGGCAGATCACAGACATCGGTAATCCGGCGCACATCGGTCAATACGTCGTCCAAATTGGAAATACCCAAGTCAGGCAAACCCAAAGAACCCGCGGCAACCCCACCGCCGGACAAATAAATCGCTTTAAAACCTGCACGTTTTGCCAATAAAGCATGATTAGCATTGATCGCACCAACCACTTGCAAAGGTGATTCTTCTTGCATCGCCTTGCGGAAAGCTGCACCTGCGGAATACTGAGTCATAGAGAGTTCCTTGATTGTTAATCTCCAAGGTATTGCAAGCAACGTGCCAATTCAAGAAAATCATTCCATCAAACAACAGTTTCTTTAAAAATCAATACCTTATCCTGAGCTCAGCCAAATAAAAATTCATAACACAAGAAAAATGTCTCATAATTACGTTTCACCTGAAACAAAATTCATGAAAAATGAAACATAATTGAAACATCGCTAAACCCTAGGACACAAATGAATCGCCGCCCTTACCCGCCTACCCGCGATGGACAAGATAAACCCGTCATCTGGACGGTTTCGATTTCGCGTCTATTCGACTTATTTCGCGACATCATGGTCGAGTTCGATGCCCGCGCTGAAATCGAACCCATTCACATGGGATTCGAAGAAGCCGCACAAGCACTCCGCGAACGTCTGCAAACGGAGCATTGTGACGCGGTCATCGCGGCAGGCTCGAACGGCGCTTATCTCAAGAACCGACTACCCGTCCCGGTCGTGATCGCTAAAGCTAGTGGCTTTGATGTGATGCAAGCACTGGCGCGCGCGCGCAAAATTTCGCCTGAGATTGGCATCATCACCTATCAGGAAACGATGCCAGAATTGGCTGACTTTAAATCTACCTTTGGTTTCAAACTAGAACAAAGAACCTACGTCACCGAAGAAGATGCGAAAGCGCAAATTAAAGAACTCAAAGCGATGGGAATCCGCGCCATTGTAGGTGCCGGTTTAATCAGTGATTTGGCCGACGAAGCTGGCTTAAACGGTATTTTTATGTACTCTGCCAGCTCGATCCGACATGCTTTTGAAGATGCTCTCGAAATAGCCCGTCTAACGCAATTGGAAAGCACACGAGACCGAATACGCGTCCCCAAAGAGAGTTTGCGAACACGCTACAGCTTAAACGAATTGCGCGGCGACTCACAGCAAATGCAAGACTTACGTAAAACCATCACCCTGTACGCTCGCTCCCCCGCGACAGTGCTCATTCAAGGTGAAACCGGGAGTGGCAAAGAATTGGTCGCGCAGGCCTTGCACCGAGAAAGCGCGCGCGCCAAACATAGTTTTGTCGCAGTCAACTGCGGTGCCATTGCGGAGTCTTTGCTCGAATCAGAATTATTTGGTTACGAAGAAGGTGCTTTTACTGGATCGCGTCGCGGTGGTCGCGCCGGTCTCTTTGAGAGCGCGCATCGTGGCACTTTATTTTTGGATGAAATTGGTGAAATGCCCTTAGCTTTGCAGTCCCGTTTATTACGTGTTTTAGAAGAACAGGAAATTACCCGGGTCGGCGGTGTCAGGCCCATCCCAATCGATGTACGTATTATTTGCGCGAGTCACTGTGACATTGAACAAGCGATGCGAAACCGTCAGTTTCGTCCCGATCTTTTTTTCCGTTTGGCGGTGTTACGATTACAAATTCCTGCCTTGCGCGAGCGTCCAGATGATTTGGTAATTCTTGCGCAATGGTGTCTCAAGCAAGCGCTGGCCGCTTTAGGCAGCTCCACTCCTCCGAATTTACACGCCGAAATGCAAGCCTGCGCTGCCACCTTGCAAACTTACAGCTGGCCAGGGAATGTGCGCGAACTCCGCAATGCAATGGAAAGAGTGGCGCTCCATTTATTGGCGACACCCCTGCAAGCAATCACGCCTACACTTTTGACCAAGCTGATTCCCGAACTCGGCGCGCCTGCATCCCATGAAACAACAAAAACCGAAGAATCCCTACACGATTTGATGGAAAAGTTCGGCAATAAGCAAAAAAATGTAGCAAAATACTTGGGTATCAGTCGCACTACGCTTTGGCGGCGACTACAAAAAATGGGCTAAGACTTAAGTAGCTTTGTAGCTACTTAGACCTAGGTTTATCAACATTTTTGAAATTCATCGAAGCGTCGAAAATAGTGCTACCTCCGCGTTTTCGAGAAATGGCCGTAATTTAATCGGTAGTTTTGGTTTAACAACCCTACGGTAATTTACAAAAAAATATGAGCGCCCCAAAAAAATTATTGATCGTCGATGACAGCAAAGTCTCGCGCATGGTGATACGCGCCCGCGTCAAGCAACTACATCCGGATTGGGACATCATCGAAGCCACCCATGGCGAAGAAAGCATCGCCTTAGCGCAGCAACACTGTCCCGATTTCTGCACTATGGATATTAATATGCCGGGCATGCCGGGGACACAGGCGGCCGAGCAAATCTTGAAAACGGTGCCGCACATCCGCTTGGTTATTTTCACTGCCAACATCCAATCGAGTTTTCGAGAACGGGCCAGCGCATTAGGGGTCGCCTTCGTTGCCAAGCCGGTCACGGAAAAGTCGATTTTTGAAACCCTCGCTTATTTTCAGGAATAACGTGAACATCTTGAACGAACTTCAGATTGATGCCTTAGCCGAGGTTTTTAATGTCGGTGCGGGTAGAGCTGCGGCGAGCCTGAGCGAAATTGTCAATGACGAAGTTCATCTCTCCGTACCCAGTATTGAAGTTAAAAAAACTTTAGATGTCGACGCAAGTTTAGTGGAAGTTCGAAGTGATAAATTCGGCGTTGTAAGCCAGTTCTTTTCCGGCCCATTTGATGCGCAAGCACTTCTGCTATTTAGTGAAATGAATACCCTGGAAATCGTTCGCGATATGATGGGGTCGCAAATGAGCGTGGAAGAAATCGCGGAATTTGAACAAGAAGCCATGTGCGAATTGGGCAATATTATTTTAAATGCCTGTCTCTCAGCGATGGCCGATATGCTGCAAGTGACGCTGCATTGTTCGCTTCCAAATTACAAAATTTCCTCAACAGGCGAAATCGTCAAAGGCCTGCGCAATGCGCACGACGAACCTTATCTAATCGTTTTGCATATCGACCTCGCCATCGAAAAAAAGCAATCTGAAGGCAGGCTCATTTTTCTACTGAGTTCCATGTCGCTCAACAGCCTAATTGAACACATAGAACGCTTCTTAGGGCATATTTGATGGACGTATTGGCTGGCTTCCACGACAGTATTTTTGATAGCATCAATATCGGTTTAATCGTCGTTGATGCGCAGGAAAATATCGTTTTGTGGAATGAATGGATGGTCAAGCATTCCGGTGTCAGCCAAAAAGTAGCCCTAGGTCGAGACTTGACGTCAGTTTTCTCTAGGCCGCCTACACATGCTTTCGCCTCCGCCCTCAAAACCACGATGCAATACGGCTTACCCGCAGTTCTCTCCCATGCTTTGCATCAATCACCTTTGGCACTATTCGTTTCTGATCTGGGTGAAAATGCGAGCGCTCAGGTACACCAATCCATTACCATTTCCGAACTCATACACGATAACGCTCAACGTTTCTGCCTCATACAAATTAATGACTCAAGCGCTGCGATCAAACGCGAACAAATTTTGCGCTCGCATTCTGACACGCTCAAACGCGATGCCACCACCGATAGTTTGACCGGCATTTTCAATCGTCGTTTTTTCGATGAACACTACAAAATCGCTTTAGGCCAAGCCGTCCGAAAGAAATTACCGATGTCGATTTTCATGGTCGATGTCGATCACTTCAAACAATACAACGACCACTTCGGTCATCCGACTGGCGATAAAGTATTAATTCAAATCGCTGCCGTTTTAAAAGCCCAAATTTCGCGCTCTTCCGACCTCTTAGCGCGTTATGGCGGCGAAGAATTCGTTTTAATTTTGCCGGACATGACCCAAGAAGTGGGCGCGCAATTTGCGGATAAATTGGTCACCTCAGTGGCGCGACTCAAAGTCAAACATCCAAAATCCCCAGTAGGATTACACGTTAGTATCAGCGTTGGTTACAGCACTTATGAACCTGAAAAACATCAAGAAGTATCTGCCTTGATTGACGCGGCCGATATTGCGCTGTACAAAGCTAAGGAAATGGGGCGCAACCGTTCTGCATTCAAAGCTTTAGAAACCCTGATCAACCACCGTGGAAACTTCGCCCGAGAATGAACAAACTCCACTTTTTCAATTCCTTTCTTCACTGACATTACTTCTTCACCCACTATGCTAAAGATTTCGGCTACACCACTCCCACCGATTCCATTATCCGCCCCACGACTCAGCTACGAAGCGCTAGAACAAGGTAAAAACTATTGGGTGATTGACGATGTTTTCCCCGATCCCATGACCATTGCAGAACGTTGTTTTACCTACCCACAATGGGAATACGGCGCGCCCTACCAACCGGAAAGTTGGCCCGGCATGCGTTTTCATGGCGCACTCAATCAAGATGAACTTCAGCATATCGAATCCTTAGTGAAAAAACTAATCGGCAAAGACAAACTATGGATAGAACAGCCGCCAGGCGGCTTGCGTCTCGATTGCAATGTCGCACAATTGGTGGGCGCAACTGAAAGCACATCGCATCCGCACACCGACAGTCGAAAACTCTGCCGCTATGCCTGCGTCATTTACCTCAGCCCAAATCCCGCAGCCAATTCCGGCACCAGCTTTTGTCGTCTGCGTTACCCGAACGGAGCCATAGGCGGCAATATGGTCGCAGCGCCACATAATAATTTGGTCGATGCATTAAAAGTCAAAGCACTGCCGATTCAGGCGTGGTACGAAGACCTGCGCGTCGAGAATGTGTTCAATCGCATGATTTTGTACAAGGCCAATTTTGTCCACTGCGCGACCGGCTATTTCGGCAAAGAACTGCGTGAAAAGCGACTCACCACAGTGTTCTTCTGGATGACCGAGGACTAAGAAAGCGCGAACGCATGAAGGGAAAAATTAAAACCTCTCAACACAGAGGCGCAGAGACACAGAGGAAAAGCAGGAGGAATCGATTTTTTCTGTTTTTTCAATTTACTAGGGAAACGCGGATTTATTCGTATGCGCGTTCGAGCCCAAAATGGGATGAGTTTGGCAGCAACATTTCCGCAGGGTGCCAAGCAAGGGAATTTGCTGCCAAAATCTCTCCCGCCATTAACAACTTAAGGCCAAGCCCGGAGAAAAATTCCATTTTCTCGTTGATCAAGGTCGCAAATTCAATCTTAAAAAATGGGGTTTCGCGCTTGTCGAATCATTCCACGCTTCCCGTTTTTTATCAGCACATAAAAATGTTTAACCGAGATTTTACGGTCATTTTCGCGTGATTTTATTTTCCCATAGCTCGCTATGGGAAAATAAAATCACGCAAAACTGCCTCGCAAACTCATCCGTCACCATCTCAAACCCTAATGGAAATCTCGGTTTAACTCAAACAAAAAAATTCGACACAACTCGTTTTCGTTGTTGTGCCAAAGCAGGGGCGGTCTCGGTCACTACTACCAGCATGCCCATCGCAATTTTCTCACAAAAAGACCATTAAGCAGTCGGTGGTGCCCCCCGGAGCTGGACTCTTCGAGGTCTAGCGACGGGCTGCAAAGCGCGGACCGATTCAGGCGAGCCCGAACGTTTTCCTCAAGCCTTTCTCGACCGGGCCAGCGGGCATGAAGCGGCGCAGCTTGGATAGAAGAGAGGCCTCGCCTTTGGGCGTATGACGCATCTTCCACTTCCCTAATGCGGCTTCGACAATCGTAGTGGCGACTCCGTCAGGCTGTGGTGCCTTTTGGACTTTGCTCTGGATCGCCTGGGATACGATTCCAAACTCTTTATTGTAGTCAGGAATTCTGACGGTAGTCTGGGGCGCATTGAGATCCAAGTTGGTCTTAGTAAAGGATGGTTCGACAAGTGCCACGCGGATGCCGAATTGGCGCACCTCGTGATCTAAGGTTTCGGACAATCCTTCTACGGCATGCTTGGAAGCCGAATAGAGCGCCATGTACGGTGCAGGCAGAAAGCCCAGCACCGAGCTGACGTTGACAATGCGACCGGAACGCTGCTCGCGCATGTACGGCAGCACGGCCTTGATCATGCGCAAGAGGCCGAAGAGGTTGGTGTTGAACAGCGTCTGGGCTTCGGCAATCGACGTCTCTTCCGTTGCTCCCAACAGGGTCACACCCGCACTATTGACCAACACGTCGATGCGATTAGCTTGCGCGATAATCGTCTCGATTGCACGCTCAATCGACGCTTCGTTACAGATATCCATCTCGATGAGTACAACGTCAGGTATCGCTTGCGCTTTTGCCGTGTTGCGCACGGTGCCAAATACTCGGCAACCTTGCTTAGCAAACTTCATCGCGGCGGCACGCCCAATGCCTGACGATACACCGGTAATGAGGACAACTTTAGAATTCGACATGGCAGTTCCTTTTGTATGGTGAATTGAAATGTGGGGATGATCAGCTTTGTGAGGGTAGCGGTCTAATCTTGAACCAGATCGAATACATTGCCGGCAGGAACACGAGTGTCAGGATCGTCCCAGCAAAAGTGCCGCCTATCAGCGTGTAGGCCAGCGTTCCCCAGAACACCGAATGGGTCAGTGGAATGAAGGCCAGGATCGCCGCCAATGCAGTCAGGATTACAGGGCGCGCGCGCTGCACGGTCGCTTCTACAAGCGCACGGAATGGATCCAGCCCGGCCTGTTCGTTTTCACGAATCTGCCCTATCAAAATTAACGTATTGCGCATCAGGATGCCCGACAACGCAATCAAGCCGACCAGCGCATTAATGCCGAATGGCTGGCGGAACAGAAGCAGCGTTGGCACCACGCCGATCAGCCCCAGTGGACTGGTCAGGAAGACCATCACCATTGCCGCGAATGAGCGTACCTGCAGAATAATGATAAGCAGAGTGATGGACAACATGATTGGAAAGATCGGCAGCATCGCGACCGTCGCCTTACCGGATTCTTCGATGGTGCCGGCCTCTACGATCCGGTAAGCACTCGACAGCTTTTCCATGATGGGCTGGAGCTGCTTGGTTATGGCCGTCGACACATCCGGCGGTTGCAAACCTTCGGCAATGTCGCCCCGAATGGTAATGGTCGGCACACGGTCGCGTCGGCGGATGACCGGCTCTTCCATGCGGATGTCCACCTTGCCAACTTGTGAGAGTGGTATGTGCTGCCCATTAGCGCCAGCAAGCGTGAAATCACCAATTTTTGCCGGATCGAGCCGGTTGATGCCCGCCGAGCGCGCGACAATCTGCACCGTGCGAATGTCCTCACGCACTGCAGTGACTGGAATGCCGCTGAGTAAAAATTGCAGTTGTTGTGCCACGGAACTGGAAGTCAGTCCAACGGCCTGCAATTGGTCTTGCTGTAAGGTGAAATGCAGCGTGGGCACACGCCCCCCCCAATCCATGTTAACCGTGCGCATCAATGGGCTGGCATCCATGACCTGCTGCACCTCAGCCGCCACTTTGCGTAACACCTCCGGATCAGGGCCGGTGACCCGGTAGGCCACCGGGAACGGCGAATATGGGCCAAATACCAATTGGGTAACGCGCAAACGTGCCTCTGAGGCCAGTCCGTCAGCGATGGCCTGCCGCAGCCTGAGTTTCAACACTTCGCGCTCTTCCTGGTTGTCCGTGCGCACCACGATCTTTGCAAACGACGGATCAGGCAACTCCGGCCCCATCGAAAAATAAAAGCGTGGAGCACCTTGGCCCACGTAGGCGGTGACGATCTTGGCTTCCTTTTGTGCGAACAGCCAGGCCTCTACCTTCTCCGCAGCGGCACTGGTCTGGGCAATCGAAGTTCCGTAAGGCATTTGCACCTCGACCAACACTTCCGGCCGGTCAGAAATCGGGAAGAACTGTTTCTTGACCACAGCCATGCCAAGCACCGACACAACGAAAAGGCCGATCACCGTGCCGGCGACGGTCCACTTCCGGGCAATGACGCGACCTAGCAGTTGACGAAATCGGTTGTAGCGTGGCGTGTCGTAAATCGCATCGTGACCGCCCTCGACCTTTTTGAAATCGGGCAACAGCTTGACGCCGAGATACGGCGTGAAAACCACAGCCACCACCCACGATGCGATGAGCGCGATACCCACGATCCAGAACATGTTGCTGGTGTACTCGCCCGCAGTGGATCGCGCAAAGCCATTGGGCATGAAACCGATCGCGGTAACCAGCGTGCCCGAGAGCATGGGTGCCGCAGTATGACTCCAGGCATAGGCCGAGGCCGCGATACGGTCATAGCCTTCTTCCATTTTCACCACCATCATCTCGATGGCGATGATGGCGTCGTCCACCAGCAGACCCAGTGCCAGAATCAGCGACCCTAGCGTGATGCGGTCAAAATTCTTGCCGGTCGCGACCATTACCGTAAAGACGACGGCCAGCGTCAGCGGCACCGCAGCAGCAACCACGACTCCAACACGCCAGCCCATACTCAGAAAGCTCACCAGCATAACCACCAGTACTGCGGCGAAGAATTTGATCATGAACTCATCGACCGCCGAGCTGATGTTGACGGCCTGGTCGGTCACTTTGCTCAAGCTCATTCCCAGCGGTTTCTCTGCATTAATCGCACTCACCTCGCGCTCCAGGGCCTTACCCAAGTCGAGGCCATTCCAGCCGGCGCGCATAACGACACCCAGCAACAGAGCCGGTTCACCACCGCTACGTATCATGATTGTCGCCGGGTCTTCGTAGCCGCGCTTGACCGTTGCAATGTCCGACAGCTTTAGAGTACGGCCTTGAGCCACTATCGGCGTGTCGCGAATCTTCTGCAATTGGTCGAAGGCACCGTCCACTCGGATGAACACCTCCGGCCCCTTAGTCGCGACGGACCCGGCCGGTGTCAAGGCGTTCTGGCTGCCCAGCGCGACGAAAACTTCCTGCGGACTGATGCCCAAGGTCGCCAGGCGCTCGTGTGAAAACTCGACAAAGATGCGTTCCGACTGCTCGCCGACAATGTTGACCTTCTTCACACCTGGAATGTGCAACAATTGCTGGCGCAGCGTCTCCGCGTCGCGAACAAGCTCGCGCGGTGGTACCCCCTTGGCCTTAAGCGCGTACAAAGCAAAGGTCACATCGGAATACTCATCGTTAAGAAACGGCCCGATCACGCCGGACGGTAGATTGCGCACTTCGTCGCCGACCTTTTTACGGGCTTGGTAGAACTCGTCTTGCACTTCCGATGGAGGGGTACTGTCCAGCAAGGTCAGTGTGGTGAAAGCCAATCCAGGACGGGTGAAGGTCTCGCTACGGTCGTACCAGCGCAGCTCCTGCAGGCGCTTTTCAATCTTCTCGGCGATCTGGTCTTGCATCTCCTGCGCGTTAGCACCAGGCCAAGCAGTGATGATCGTCATCACCTTGATCGTGAATGAGGGATCCTCCGCCCGCCCCAGCTTGAAGAAAGATATGATCCCGCCAAGCGATATCAATAGGATGAGGAACAGAGTGATAGCGCGTTCGCGTACCGCGAGCGCCGACAGGTTAAAACGGCTTTCGCTCACGGGTGACCTCCCGCTGCTGCAACATTGGAAGTCTGCGCGGCGACTCGAACCTGTTCGCCCTCGTGCAGCAGATGCGCGCCAAGTGCCACTATCCGCTCTCCCTGCTTAACCTGACCCGTGACATATGCACTGCCGTCATCAACGCGCTGGACGGCTACCGGGTGCCAGAAAACCTTCGCCGGCTCGCCTTGAACGACCCACACCCCAGGCCCCTTGCCCGCGTCAAACAAGGCGCCAATTGGCAGCTTCAGGCCACCTTGTATGGAGGCGGTTCCGTCCGGAATTTGGATCGTCACCGTGACACCTAACGGCGCATTCGCTAGTTCTCCTTCGAGCACGTACCGCGCCTCGAAAGTGCGTGTGAGTCTATCCGCAGAATTTGAAAGTTGCCGGAGTTTGGCGGGAACACTGATACCTTCTTTGCCAAATAGTGTGGCTTGTCCTATTTCCCCAACGACAGGTCGCTGTGTTTCCGGCAGTTGAATAAGCGCCTCGCGCCGTCCAGCGTGTGCCAGGCGAACCACGATTTGCCCTGGATTGACGACTTGACCGGGTTCGGCTGCCGTTTCCATGACAACACCATCGCCATCGGCAATCAGCTCAGCGTAGCGACTCGTATTGCGGGCGACAGCCGCTTGAGCTTCCGCAGCGTTGAGATGGGCTTTAGCCGCATCAGCGGTAGCTTTCACCTGGTCGTAGGCTAAAGCCGATATCACACCTGTTACGCGCAGTTCACGATAGCGTGCTTCGTCGTCGGCCGTTTGCCGCGCCCGTGCTCGCGCAGCGGACACCGTCTCTTGCTGTGCAAGCGCCATGAGCTTTAGATCGACGGGATCGATGCGCATGAGCACCTGGCCGTGCTTGACGGATTGCCCAGCATCCACAAGGCGCTCCAGCACCTTGCCCGATAAGCGAAACCCCAAATCACTCTGAACCCGAGCGGCTATGATTCCAGTGAACGAACGCGACGCAGCGCTTGCCCCTTGGACGGTTGCGACTCGTACCTGCGGCACCTCGGTGCGCGGATCATTGGGTGTCTTATCGCTGCAAGCGACCAACGTCAACGGCAATGCACATATGACTAGAGGGGTAACGAGTCGGAGCCAAAGCATAAAAATCCCTTTAACGAAATGATCAGGACCTTTATTATGGTACCAGTGACCAAATTAGTCAATGGTCACAGTTGCTTATTTTTTTGTGTCAGGGCGACAGGCTACGGAGCACTAGACTGGAAAGTAGGGCTGGTGCCTCCTCCGTGTAATCAAGGCTATGTTGCAACAACAAAGGATTCAAGTAGGGGCGCATGACCAAATAAATCACCATCGCCGTCTCGTCGAGTGGCGTCTTGCGCTCGAAATCTCCAGCTTGTCGCCCCTCCTGCAAAACATCCCGAATCAACTTCAGGATACGTTCCTCGTATGCAATCACCGACTGCCAGCGCTCGGTAGCGGCAGACGCAGCGATTTCATAGAGCTTGCGATCCTGAAAAAACAAGCGAAGGCTCGCTTCTGTGCTGACTTTAAACATCCGCCGAAGCTTATCTGGAGGTCGTTCGGCCTCCGCAACAGCCGCAATGACTGCGGCTTCAATCTCACGCAGACAGTTCGCGCAAATCATCTCGCCAATCGCCTGTTTGGACTCGAAGAACTTGTAGATATAAGCCTTGGAGAAGCCAATGACTTTCGCAAGATCGGAGACGGTCGTTTTCTCATAGCCATAGCGACTGAAGTGCTCGGTGGCCGCAACAACAATCTGGTCGCGTACCTCATGGGCGACCGGGCCTCGGGCTGAAACAGGATAGGTGCTTGTCTTATTCATAGGCTTTAGCATACGCCAGCAGCAGCAATTTGACAACTTATGACTAAATGGTATTCTAGTCACAAGCGCTTCTTCATACAAGAAGAACAACACCACCCAAACACACACTTCCCTAGAAGGAACTGTGCACAGCGATCAAATCGTAAAAGCGAGGTTAAGCATATTGCCTGCCGCATCGGAAATGCCGATTAGGGTCACGGTATCGCCCACCTGTAAGTTTGCACCCGTGCCTAGCGTCAGCGTCAATTGGGTTCCCGCCACGTTCCAAACCGCGGTGGCACCCGTGCCAAAAATATGAGAATTGTTCACGCTCATATTCCCGATACCCACCGTTTTGGTCGTCGCTTCGCTAATCGCAAATACATAGGTATCACCCGAATTAATCGTACCTGAGGCATTCACATCCGAGTAGGTCGGCAAACCCGAAGCCGCAGGCATGGTGGTATCAAGACTGGTGGTTAAACTGCCGCCGCCCACACCCACATTACCTGCAATATCAATCACCCGCGAGGACAAAGTTTTCACGCCATCCGCGCCCCACCCCGCGCCCGAAGCGATGGTCGCATTAGCATTCCCGGCTGTAATTTCACCCGCGGTGAGCACATGTAAAACAGGCAGCGCGAATGCTAGGCCTCCAATCAAAATTTCTATGCTATCGCCCGCCACCGCACCGGTTCCCGTAAGATCAACCGTGGTCACTACGCCGACCGTTTTTTCGGAAGAATTAATCCCACTGGCTGCCGCCGCAGCCACCAAAGCATTGGTCGGTGCTGTCGGCGCGATGGTGTCGAGATTGACCGTCAAATTGCCGCCCTTTGTACCCACATTTCCAGCGACATCGGTGACTCCCATTGACAGTATATGACTACCTTCTGATCCCCAACCCGCACCGGTGGCAACGGTAAAAGTATAATTGCCTGCCGTGATGTCGGACGAAGAAATCACATGGGTGACTGGGCTTGCAAAAGAAGCGCCGTCGATGAATAGCTCCATCGTATCGCCCGCGACCGCCAGCGTACCGGCCAAATAACCGACCACTGCAAGCCCTGCTGTTTTTTCAGCTGCATTAATCCCGCCGCTAGCCGCAACTGAGGACACCGCTGACGATGGTGCATTGGGTGGGACTGTATCTAAAATGGTGACCGAAATTGAGCCGCCCGCACTGCCTACATTACCCGAGGTATCTAAGAAACGTGCCGTCAAAGTTTTTGCGCCATCGGAACCCCAACCCGCGCCCGAGGCGATGGTGACGCTCGCAGACTGACCTGTAATTTCGCCTGCTGTGATCACATGTGTGACGGGCGTGGTGAATGCCGCGCCCGCCAATAAAATTTCTACCGTATCGCCAGCCACCGTATTGGAACCGGTTAAGGAAATCGTGACCGCCACGCCCGCATTTTTTTCCGCTGCGGTAATCCCGCCACCGCCATTGGCTGGAACGGTTAAAGTACTGCCCGGCGCATTCGGTGCAAGGGTATCGAGCGTCACCGTGATCCCACCGCCATTAGCACCGAGATTTCCTGCAGCATCAATCACACGCGCCGAGATCACTTTATTTCCATCGGCACCCCAACCGGCCGAACTTGGAATCGCGATATTGACAAAGCCATTGGTGATGTCACTGGCGATTAAGGTGGCGATCACTGGCGTGGTCCAAGCTGCGCCCGCCAACAGGAGTTCAACTTTATCGCCCGCCACAGCGCCCGCGCCAGACAAGAAAACTTGTACGTTCACACCCCCAGCTTGTTCGCTCGCATTGATGTTGTTCGTTGAAGCCGCGATCACGACGGGATTGCTCACTGCCGTCGGCGCTATCGTATCTAACACCACCGTCACAGAGCCACCAAAACTACCCGCATTACCCAATGAATCAACCACGTTTGCGGTCAGCACCTTACTCCCATCTGCCCCCCAGCCCGCGCCACTTGGTATCGTCAGGATCGCTTGCTTGGCGGTGATTTGCCCCGCTGTCAGTACTGTGTTCACAGGTGTCGCAAATGCCAAGCCGTCGATATAAATATTCACCACATCACCTGCCACTGCACCGGTATTAGTCAGATCAACGGTGACGGCGACGCCTGCCGTTTTTTCTGCGCTGCTAATGCCACCGGTTGCGGCAGGCACCAAGATTGCGCTATTGGGCAATCCTGGTGCGGTTCCATCCAAATTGACCGTTAAAGAACCACCGGCCGTGCCTTGATTTCCCGCAACATCAACGAAGCGCGCCGTGAGTACTTTACTGCCATCTAAACCCCAACCCGCTGCCGTGCCGATAGTCGCTGTTGCGCTATGCACTAAAACCTCATTGGCCGTCAATACATGTAAAACTGGGGTGGTAAAGGCAACGCCGCCAAGCAAAATTTCAACGCTATCGCCCGCCACAACGGTAGTGCCCGTCAAATTAATCACGACATCGACACCCGCTGTTCTTTCAGCCGGTGAAATGCCACCACCACCATTGGCCGCTACCGCGAGGATGTTGGTCGGACCCGCAGGCGCGACAGTGTCTAAATTGAGCGCGATATTGCTTGATGGTTGACCTTGATTACCCGCACTATCGATCACCCGCGCCGAAATATTTTTAATTCCATCGACACCCCAAGCCGCTGAATTGGGAATCATCATGCCAACCGTGCCAGCGGTGATATCGGCAGCCACCAGTATCTGTAGCAGAGCTGCTGTAAATGGCACACCCCCCAAGAGCAATTCAACCGTATCACCCGCAACAGCATTGGTGCCCGTCAAGTCGATACTCACGCCAACACCGGCCAATTTTTCGCTGATATTAATGCCATTTAAGGCCGCTGGAATTGATAGCGCATTTGTCGGTGCATTCGGCGCTTTCTGATCAATCAGTACCGACAGACCGCTCCCCGGAGAACCGATATTTCCGGCGGAATCGACGATACTTGCGGTCAGTGTTTTATTTCCGTCCGCCCCCCAATTGACGGTTTTAGGAATCGTTAGCGTGACTGCTTTCGCGCTAATATCGGCGGCACTGAGGATGGCTGTCACAGCCGGATTAAAGGCTAAACCACCAATCAAAATATTGATCGTATCGCCCGCTGCAGCGCCAGTTCCGAGCAGATTCACCACCACCGCCACACCCGCAGTGACCTCTGCGGCATTAATGCCGTTTTGCGCAGCGGCGATACTTAAACTGGTATTTTGTGAGTTCGGTGCTGTACTGTCGATCGTCACCTTTAGCGCCCCCCCTGCCGCACCGGTATTGCCCGCGGCATCAACGATGCGCGCCGAAATAATTTTTTCCCCGTCTACATCCCCCCACCCGGTATCGCCACCGGCGATAATCAGCGTCGCGGTTTTCGTACTCAATTCAGTCGCTGTCAACACATGCAAAGTCGAACTCGCAAAGGGTTTATTGTCGATCAAAAGTTCTATCGCGTCGCCCGCTTGTGCATTGGCATTCGTGAGATTCACCACGACGTTCATATTTGCCGCTTTTTCAGCCGGGTTAATACCGCCGACCCCAGCATCAATCGTAATGCTGGCAGAAATCGTGCTCGGCACAGTCGCATCTAAAGTCACCGCGATACCGCCACCGATGCCGCCCACATTACCAGCCACATCAACCACACGCGCACTAAATATTTTCTCCCCATCCGCGCCCCAGTTTGCTGCACCCGAGACCACCACACTTACTTTGCCCGCCACCAGATCAGCACTACTCACAATCGCACTGGCCGCTGGCGACATCACCTGGCCGCCCAACAGTACCTCGACCCGATCGCCGACCTGCGCGAAGCTTCCAGCCAAGTCAACGATCATCTGCACGCCAGCGCTTTTTTCAGCGCTATTTATACCATTGACGGCCACTGGTATCGTAATCGGCTTAGTCGGGGAGTTTGGCGCAATGACATTCAATTCAACTGTCGCATCGCCACCGGGAAGACTGGCATTACCGCTCGCATCGCGCACGACAAGGCTTAACACTTTACTGCCGTCGGCACCCCAATTGATCGAGTTAGGAATCACCACATCGAGCTTTTGCGCTTTGATGTCGGCATCACTTAAAGTCTTCATAATCGGCGTTGAAAACGAGGCGCGATTCAGTAAAATTTCTACGGTATTATTAATCGCCGCATTGGTACCCTTAAGATCCACCGTGACCGCCACACCGGCCTTCACTTCTGCGGCACTTATCCCATTACTGGCCGCGCCAACAAACAAGGAATTCAATGGCGCACCCAAACCGATTCCCGTGACACTGGAATTAACTGCCCGCGTTGCCACGACCACCGAAGCAGGATCGGAAGTCACGTTCGACATGACACTCTTTAAATAAGCCGGCGAAAGGTCAGCGCCTTGGGCATATTGCTGATCGACGGCAAACTGCGCGGCCGCCAGACGATTCACGATATAGGCTTTGCCGGGCGTACCATCGGGCGTACTTAAACCCGTGTTAATCATCACCATCACCAACTCACCACGACTTAAACCCGTATCGAGTTGATGCGCCCAATAGTTGAGTCCCTCCAAATCCGGTGATTTTCCAAACACATTGACGTAAATGAGGGTTACAAAAGACACATTGGGTAAGTCAAGCGGATAAATCGCTCGCACAATATCTAAACTAAACACAGTCTCGAGCATATTGCTAAAACTTTTACCCGTGGCCAATTGCCCCATCCAATAATCGAGCCCGCTGCGTTCCGGCGCACGAATAAAGGCCGCCAAATACATTTTTATAAGTTCAAGTTGATTATTAGGGGCAGGCATAAACATTCTCGGTTGAACCTACGGTTTAGCTAGAAAATGATCTGAGCATTACGTTTTCGGCTGAAATTACGCCGGCTTTAGGAAATCAATTTGAATAGTAAGCGGGAGAAAGCCGCTTTCCTTTGGCAAATAGAAGGATTTCCAATTCGCTAGACTAGAGCCTATCTCGATGGAAGACAGCAATCATGGCCGCACTTACCCAAGCACGCTCTTTTGCAGTGATACGACCCATCCTTACACTTTGGGTGTGTGGACTCATCGCTGCTTGCGGCGGAGGCAAAGACAGTACGCCCGCCAGCACACCGGTCGCCGCCAGCTTGGTCTCTTTAAGCATTTCCCCGGCCAGCGTTACTTTGCAAATGGGCACCAGCCAACAATTTACCGCACTTGGCACCTACAGCGACGGCAGTACTGCCACGATAAGTAAAGACCTACTTTGGAGCACGGGGGGGAGCGTCGCGAGCATCGTACAAACCAGTGGTTTGGCGACCGGTAAAGCCATTGGCAATGAGACCATTACCGCAACCGTGGGCAAAATCAATAACTCCGCCAAAATGCAAGTCCTAGCACCCTATGTTGGTGCAGCCACTGGGGGAAGTCACACCGTGATTATGCAGGCAAACGGTAGCCTCACCGCTACTGGACTGAACCACAGTGGGCAATTAGGTGACGGCACCACCATCGACCGCGCAGCCCCCGTTGCAATCGGAATCGGTGCTGTCTGGAGCACCATCAGTGCGGGTGAATTTCACAGCATAGGCTTACGTAGCGATGCCTCGCTTTGGACTTGGGGCTTTAATCAAAACGGGCAATTAGGGGATGCCAGCTTCGTCGATAAAGCCACGCCTAGCAAAATTGGTTCGGCGACATGGCTGTCCGTCGCCGCCGGCAAATCACACAGCTTGGCCGTCAAAAAAGACGGGACACTGTGGGCTTGGGGACGTAATTTCAATGGTCAACTCGGTGACGGCACCGTCATCGACCGAGTTGAACCTGTGCAAATCGGCAGCGTTAAAACTTGGACCACCGTCGCCGCCGGAGCAACCCACAGCTTAGCGCGCCGTTCCGACGGCAGTATCTGGGCATGGGGAAATAACAGCAATGGACAAGTCGGGGTCGGCCCGACCATCAATATTTCCACGCCCACGCAAGTGGGCAGCTCCACTTGGGTGGCAATCACAGCGGGGATCAATCACAGCTTGGGGATACGCTCAGACGGCGCGCTATTTGCTTGGGGTGCCAACGAGTCTGGTCAGCTCGGTGTCGGTGCCACCTCGGACCGCCTCAATCCCAGCCAAATCGGAACAGCCAGTAATTGGATCATCGTCAGCGCAGGCGGCAAACATAGTCTAGCGATCAAAACCGATGGTAGCCTTTGGTCCTGGGGTAATAACAGTGATGGTCAACTAGGACTAGGCACACTCGACAACCAACTGAGCCCCCAACTTGTGGGCGATCAAAAAAACTGGAAGACCATCAGCGCTGGTCAATTTCACAATTTCGCCACACGCACCGACGGCACGCTCTGGACTTGGGGACGCAACATCGAGGGTCAATTAGGCGATGGCAAGCGGCTTAGCCTCAAAGTGCCAACGGCTATTCCTTAAACGAGCCCAAGCCGCGCATTTCCAATTTAGGTAGCTGGTCTCTTAAGCAAAAATCTGCCCGCGAAAATCCACAGATTCTCAAACGAATTCTGAGATAATCACTTGAACATGAGCGCAAATTCCGCGCGATTACTCACAAACACAACTGCTTTCTCTGATTAAAAATTTCGGCTACACACCTAGGAAAGTATTTTGAATGGCTCTAGGCTTTTAGGCATCTGCCTGCTGGCATTGACAATGCTTTGCCACTCCGCTCACGCGATTCCGATTTTTCAGAATATGCGTATGTCTGACATCGTGCCCATCTTAGTACCTGAACAAAAAGGTGAACGCGACCAAATACTCCCGATCAGCACAACTTCACTCCAGCTCTTTAACTATTTAGAGAAAGCGACCAA
Source organism: Oxalobacteraceae bacterium (assembly GCA_023259175.1). Lineage (GTDB taxonomy): Bacteria > Pseudomonadota > Gammaproteobacteria > Burkholderiales > Burkholderiaceae_D > Undibacterium. Next base: position 20,068 of record JAHFQV010000028.1, read on the forward strand.
ACTTAAACTCGACGTTCGCCGTTACCCTTGGCAGAGAGTTTTACACAATGCAGAAAATGGAGAAGGACTTATTTTTGGCATTTCCAAGACCCCCGAACGCCTACAAATTTTCGACTATTCCTTAGCGGTGTATTCCGACAAAATTTGGCTGGTCGCTCGTTGTGAAGACAAGATGCAATTTAAGGACATCGCCGATTTACGCAACAAAACGATAGGCATCGTGAAGGGCTCCACTGCCGGTGAACATTTCGACAGCGCAGTCAATGTGATTTTTAAAGCGGAATACAACAACAGTAATCTAGCAGGTCGTTTTTTAAAACTCTATCAACGTCGTATGGATGCGTTTTTACTCTACGAACCACGCAGCAATTACAAACGGGTACAAAAAGAATTAAATCAAATGTATGCGGTCGACCTCGACGAATACCGACGGGACAAGCTCGATATTTTCTGCATACTACCCAAGCCAGTAGCCACCATCGATGCGTATTTTGCGATTAGCAAACAAGCGGATAAAACCGTGCTGGAAAAAATTAATCGTGCGCTGATTCAAGCTCGCCGCAGTGGTGAGCTTGACCGCATTTATGGAGAGTAAGCCGCAATAGCGATCAATCCCTATCAATCGCTACGCAAAGCCGCAATCGGATCAAGCGAAGAAGCCTGCTTCGCCGGAAAAACACCAAAGCCCAAGCCAACGGCCACACACGCGGCCACTGCAGCGAACAAGATCAAAGGTGACCATGCCACCGACCACGAGGCCAAGCTAGCGATGCTATAGGCGGCAATCACCCCTAGCAATAAGCCGAACAAAGCGCCTGTCACAGCGATCACCAAAGCTTCCGCCAAAAATTGTTCGACCACATCACGTCGCCGTGCGCCCAAAGCCCGCTTGAGTCCGATTTCGCGCTTACGCTCAAGCACATTGGCCAGCATAATGTTCATAATACCGATCCCACCTACCAACAGAGAAACGGCAGCGATCGAACTCATTACAATGGTAAAAATTTTCTGCGTTTGCTGATTTTGCCGATACAATCCCATAGGCACAATCAGGGTCGTATCATCGGCACCGGCATGACGCTGAGCAATCAAGGCTTGTAACACGCGCGCAGCGGCATCAGGCGCGGCTTGCGGTGCTATCCGCAGGCTAATCCCATCGATTTCGTCTTCGATACGGGTAAATGAAAAACGTGCTCGCCCACTCTCCCAAGGCACAAATAAACGTTCATCATCCAAGCCCAATTTGATACCTTCAAATTCGCTTTTACCTGAAGTTCTATCGACTAAAACGCCGACCACTTCCAACCAAGTATGATTGAGTTTAATGCGCTCACCCACAGGATCGGCATCCCCAAAAAGCGAATGTGCCAAACGCGCACCGAGCACACACACCGGTGCTAAACTCGCGCCATCTTCTGACTGAAACCAACGCCCTTGAGCGATCTGCAAACCGCCATGATCAGAATACGATTGCGAGACCGCATAAGCACGAGCGGGAATGATATTCATCCCATACACCAGCTGATCGACTTTGATTTCTTTTTTCATGGACACTGATTGCGCGCCCGGCACCACTAACATCGCTGCATTCGCGTCGGCTGCCGACAAGCCCAAAGAACGGGAACGAATTTCCTTCAATTTATCCGGTAGTATCGTCTTACTTTCGACCAGCACATTATTTAAACCAAGCTCGGCGACCAGACGCAAAGCTTCCCGTTTGCTGCCCTCGCCCACCGCTAACATCGCGACAATGGCAGCCACACCAAAAATCATCCCTAACAAGGTTAATCCAGTGCGCAGTTTACGGCGCTGTAGCTCAACTATCGCCTCTACAATCAGTGCGCGGTTCATGCTTTCGTTTCCTTTTTTTCTGACACTAAAATAACCGCCATGCCTTCACGCAATCCCGATTTTATTTCGCTACGCACCGGTCCACGCAATCCTAGTTCGACTTTCTGTTGAGTGATTTTCGAACCTTCTTTGAGCATCACAAAAAACTGATTACCCTCCTGCTGCAAAGCCATATTCGGAATCGTCAGCGCTTTATTCATGCTCAATAAACTGACCAGTCCCGTCACCGCTTGCCCGGGCTTTAGGGTGAATTTACGGACCAGGTCTTGACTGATTTTGGCTTCAAAATCGACATATTTAACCGGAGACTCGCGCGATTTTGTACTCGCCGTCTTGCCTACTTTACTCACAAGCAGCGCAAACTCTAGCTCAGTACCGGCCAAGCGCATTTTGATTTTCTGACCTTCTTTTAGGCCGAACGCCGCGCTTTCTGGAATACTAAACTTGGCAATTTGCTGCTCCAAATCCGGTAAAAAGCCAAACTCATCGCCGGCCCACATATTCGCCCCAACCTGTGGCACCATCCCATCCCATCGCGGCCGCAACAAAAAAACCCCCTGATGTGGCGCTCTTAACTCTAGCGATGACAGACTTTGCTTTTGCTGTTTAATGTCTAAACTCACGCTTTCTTTTTGTGAATTAATCAGCGCTTGGTCAGCCCCAGTACGTGCGCCCAATTGTCCTTGTTTCCAATTGAGGTAGTGCTGCTTGTCGGTCAAAAATCCAATATCTGAAAAGGTATCGAGTATTTTATTTTTACTGTAGGCACCCACATCAACCGTGCCATAGCGTTGACTTAAACTGAGGTCATCACTTACTTTAAAATTTTCTGCGACCAGACCAAAGCGGCCAATCTCAGCATTCATTTTTAATTCAATTTCATTGATTTCTTTACGCAAGAATTCGGCTTCCGATTGCGACAGACGCACCCGCGAAGGGGGTGAATCGAAGCTAGCGATCACCTGATCCTTCTCCACCAAACTGCCTTCCGGAACCATAGAAACCAAAAACCGCTTATCCCAGCCAGTACCCGGCACTTGCAGTGGGGTACTCGCTGCCGCTTTGATCTCTCCATCGGCTACCAAATCTTCGTTCCAATCTTTCACTTGAACAATCTCAACGGGCGCGTTCTCAGAACCGGTCTCCTTGCTGCAGGCACTCAACAATCCGAGCATCGCCAGCATGCCAAACATACCCAGCGTCGTAAGGCTTTTAATCCGATAAATCCGATAAATCCGATAAATTCGATAATTCAGTTTCATCCCTTGGCTCCTGAAGTGCGGTTCTGCGTGGATTGCGCTTGTTTCGCCTTGACTTTATTTTCTTCGCTCACGGCGGAAGGAGAGAATTTAATTTGAACCGCTGCGCCAGGTTTAAAATTCTTAGGCGCTTCGACAAACTCCAATTCCACATCGCGCACGATGATGGGTTGATTGCGTGACTTTCCATGAAAAACGGAACCCATCGCAATCAGCTTTGCGCTCACCACCGTATTTGTACCAGGCAAGGTCACACTTGCGATTTGCCCCAGCTGTAGCATGCCCACCTGCGCTTCCGGCACTTTGGCTTGCACGAATAAATGCTCAGGGTCGGCAATACTCGCCACCATTCCACCCATAAAGATACGGCTGCCTGTGGCATATTTTTCGCCATCGTAACCCGCATTATGAATCACGGTACCGCCCTTTTTTGCGATGGCGGTTAATCCTTTCAATCCTTTTTCAAGCACATCAATATTATTTTTGATTTGCGCCATTTCAGATTGCGCACCACGATAATCAGCTAGACGTAAACGTTGCTGCGCTTCACGTTGACGTATCGCCAGTTGCAGCAATTGCGTATTGAGTTCACGATCCACCACCAATTTATCGTAATCAATTCGTTTAACCAACTCCTTAGGCATCGACGCTTTGCGGTCCGCCTTTTCAGCATTACTCTTGGCTTCACTCACGAGCAAATCAGCGACGCGTTCTGCCTCAGCTTGATCGAGCTTGAGTTTTTCGACCGCTCTTTGCTTTTCTTTGAACTGACTTTTGAGTGTGTCGAGATTGCGCTGTACATCATTCGCTTCGAAAATGGCAGCAACATCACCCGCCTTCAGCAAGCTACCTTCGGGCGCTAACATCACCAAGGTATATTCCCAAATATGCTGAATATTGGGCGGTGAAACCGCGACCGATTGGCGCGACAATACTTCTCCATCTAAAATAAGTTCCTTCTTGCTCGCCGCCAATCGCGCCAGCTCATGCTTAGCTTTTTGTTCGGGCTGCGCATGCACCTGTAATGCCGTGGTGGCGACTGGCGCAATCGAGACACTCATGCCATGCGCTAGTTTCAGGCCATGATTTTCAGGCAGCTTAATTTCGACTTTAAAATAATGCCCTGTTCCCCAAATTGCTCGCGGCTCGGGTGCGCCAGAAATACGCGTCACCTTGCCAGTCAATGATTGATTCACCAGCGCATCAAATTGCACAAGCACCGCATCACCCTCTTTTATAAAGGGTCTATCCGCTTCCAAAATCCAAGCCTGTACATCAACACTGCCTTCGCCCATAATTTGACCAGCGAGCGCACCGACATGTGCATTTCCACCTTCATCCAAGCGTTTCCCGTTCCAGGCATCATAGCCATGGACCACCACACCGCTACGCTCCGCACGCACTTCCGCTTGCGCACTCTGCGCCTTCAAATAGGCCGCTTGAATTTGCAATTTTTTGAGCGCAAGTTCACTGTCCTCCCGCTTATGTGCTATCGACTCTTTGGAAGCATCGCTGGATTTTAGCTTGACTTCCAAATCCCGTTTTGCACGCGCCAGTTCCGCTTGGTATTTATCAAAATCCAAAGCAGAGATTTGAGATTTTGGAAGTGCCGCATCGACTTTGGCCTTAGCTAGTGCGGCTCTCGCCAGCCCCAAATTTCTTTCTGCGTCTATCGATTTCACTTCCAAATCAGCGACATCACGCAAACCACGTTCGCGCGTTTGCACCATCTCCAATTCAACCCGATCAAAATCAGCAGCGCCCTGAGAATCGACACGCAAAATGACCTCACCCTTTTTGACCGGTGTGCCTTCTTGTACAAAGTAACGCACCGCCACAGGCGATGAATTTGAAGGTGGTACGAAAATGGGTGTGGAATCGAGCGCCCTAGTCTCGCCTGCAAAAATCACGGGGCGCCGATAACTGGTTTTTGCGTCACCGACTGGCGTCGCAGCTAAGGACGACATTCCGATTGAGACTAAGAAAAACGATGCCGTTAGATGAACCCACAGCGGCGAAAATTTTGTCGACTTTTTATTGGGTAGCTTCATCATTGCACGACCTCCTCCACTTTGCCATCCTTGAGATGAATCGTCCTTTGCGCCTGCGCAGCGATTTGCGCATCATGCGTCACGAGTATCATGGTCTGCCCATTGGCGTGAAGTTCAGCGAGCAAAGCGAGCACGTCGGTCGCGCTCTTAGAGTCGAGATTGCCCGTCGGTTCATCGGCCAACAAGATGGCTGGCTGATTAAGCAGGGCCCGCGCAATCGCAGCCCTTTGTAACTGCCCACCCGACAGTTCGCCAGGCAAATGCGTCATCCTGTGTTCTAGTCCTATCCGACTAAGCAAATGTTTCGCACGCGACTCCGCTGTGGGGTCGACTTTTTCTGCATAACGCTGCGGCAATAGCACGTTTTCGAGTACCGTTAAACGCGGCAACAAATGAAAGGATTGAAAAATGAAACCGATGCGGCGATTGCGCAAATCCGAGGAAGCATCATCATCCATGCTGGCGATTTCATCATGTCCCAAATGGTAGGTCCCAGAGTCGGGCTTATCCAAAGCACCCAAGACATTGAGTAAAGTCGATTTACCCGAACCCGAAGGCCCCATGATGGCAACAAACTCGCCTTCAGCGATGCTTAGATCCACCCCATCCAAGGCACGAATCTCATTCCCGCCTTGATGGTAAGTCTTGCGTATATTGCGAAGTTCTATCATGCGCTCATCTCAAAAAAACAATGTCAATCGGTAAAGACAGCGAGTATCTAGATGGTTCAGACCCTTGTCAAGAGATTAGGTTCATGCTGCCCGATGTGTGGCGAAAAAAAAAGCGACCCATGGGTCGCTTTGAAAAGAAGAGAATTCGTTTCAACCTAGAAACGGCAGTTGACCGCTCAAGATCGTCTTTAAGTTTTTGATTTGTCGACATATTGTTCGCTTTATGGTGATCACCATTTCGGTGAGTGCGCTACAGGCTTGATTGCACACTTTTCCGCCCATCTGGACTTTTGTGTTACTTCAGTGAAGTAACCTCCTCCTATCAACGTGGAGGTTGCGTCGGTGGAGCAGGGGTTTTGAGCAGCGTGCTGCTCACCTGCGTAACGATGATCCCCTGCGAGGGATCATTCCTACCCTATAGGGTAACGGGCGTCGCGCCTTGCCAGATGGGCGGAAAAATGCACACTCAAACCCGTCCAACCGCCGTTTCTAGGTTCAACAAGGCATTTCAGCGCCTTTTCTTGCATAAAACCACCAAGTCACTAACACGCAACTCACATAAAATCCGATGAAGGTATAGAGCGCCATATCGGGGCTACCAAAGAATTTAATCGAGGTACCAAAGCCTTGTGGAATAAAGAACCCACCGTAAGCCCCAATCGCACCTGAGAATCCCAACACCGCTGCAGATTCTTTCGCCGCGTCCAAGCGACTTTGACGCAAAGCGGCTTCACCTTTACCCGCGACCGCACGTTCACGTTCGGTTTGAAAGATGATAGGAATCATGCAGAAAGTCGAACCATTACCTAAGCCGGTCAAAATAAACATGCCGATGAAGGAGCGTAAAAATGTTTGGAATTGATGTGCATGCAGCGCCGGCAAGATACCGAAGACGATCGTCAGCGCCATCGCAATAAATGCCCAGAGGGTGAGTCGTGCGCCGCCAATTTTGTCGGACAGCATCCCACCCACAGGACGTGCCAGTGCGCCGGCCAAAGGCCCCAAGAAAGCAAATTGAGCGACTTCCACTTCGGGGAACTGCGCCTTAATCAACATGGCGAATGCGGCAGAAAATCCGATGAATGAACCGAAGGTACCGATATACAGATAGCACATCAGCCAATTATGTTTGCGCTTAAAAATGATCGCCTGATCGGAAAATGAAGCTTGTGCAGAAGCGATATCATTCATACCGAACCAAGCAGCGAGCGTCGCGGCGAGGATGAAGGGCACCCAAATAAATCCCGCATTCGCCAACCAAAAAGTTTGATCCGCATTGGTTTTGAGATTGTGAAACAAATAGCCGTCGCCAGAAATCGATGCGCCGAAAACGGCCGAAGCGATCACCACAGGAGTGACAAACTGAACCAAAGAAACCCCCAAATTTCCTATCCCTGCATTCATCCCCGTCGCGTATCCCTTATGCGATTTCGGGAAAAAGAAACTGATGTTGGACATACTCGAACTAAAATTTCCACCCCCAAGCCCACACAACAAGGCCAGTATCAAGAGCGTAGAATAGCTGGTCGTAGGATCTTGCAACGCATAACCCATGCCCAATGCAGGAATTAGCAAACTCGCGGTGGACAAGGCGGTAAATTTACGGCCACCAAAAACTGGCACCAAGAAAGAATAAAAAATACGCAAGGTTGCACCAGAAAGCGCGGGCAAAGCCGTCAGAAAAAATAACTGGTCTTTGGTGAATTTAAATCCAGCCTTATCTAAATTTGCTGCGACCACACTCCACAGCATCCAAACCGAAAATGCCAACATCAAACAAGGAATCGAAATCCACAAATTCCGGTTCGCGATGGCCCCGCCTTCTTTTTCCCAGAATGATTTGTCTTCCGGCTCCCAATGGCTTAGTACTTGGCTCATGATTTTCTCCTCGCGCAATTAAACGATTACCTGATTAAACGATTGTCTATTCTCAGATTACGCGCATCGTCAGCGCTTGAAAATTCGTCCACAGGCTAATGCGCCTATTGCAAAAGTAGGAGGTGCTCAGCCAAAAGGACTAGCCGCCTTGGATACTGGATTCGGGAAAACGCATTTTTTATTCGCTGTAACTTCCTCACGTACTGCGTATGCATGCAAGCTATCGATGGAAGATAAAACGATACGCGACGCGCTCACTTTGATGAGCTTAAGTTCCGACAAGTGATGCAACATGCGGGAAAAAGTTTCTGGGGTTAGATTTAAGAGCGAGGCAACGACGTTCTTCTTGAGTTCCAATTTCACGTCTAAGCTGTTTTGCGATTTCGCCGCTTGCAATAAATAATCCACCACTTTTTGCATCGCATTATGCGAAGAATGGCGCTCAACACTGCGGATGAACCCCAGCAATCGTTGCGACAAACCAGTCATCATTTGCCTTGCAACGGTAGGCGAATTCTCAAGTAGACGCAGCAGGGAATTCTTAGGAATACGCAGAAGCAGCGATGACTCAAGCGCCTCGGCGTAAAATGGATAGCGCTCGTCAATGAAAAGCATCGCTTCACCGAAGGCCTGTCCTGGTCGGATTAATTCCACGATCTTATCGCAACCGCTTACTGACGGAATCGCCAGCTTTACGAGGCCATACACAAGCACATAACAAGCATCGGGCGCGTCGCCCTTGCGAAATACATTGCGGCCTTTACTACACTCCATTTTCACCACATCGTGCTTTAGATTTTCCAGATCAAATGGTGAAAGTTGTTTGAACAAAGCTTGATTGCTCAAGAGCCCATCTAAATTTATTTTCTTCATCACACCCTCGTACACAAAGTAAGAAATCTCGGCTTAGTGTAGGATGCTTTGAGCTTGAGAACTATACGTCTATCGGACTACGCCTTTAGGAAGATTTAGCTCACTTATCCATGCCATGTTCCACCGCATATACTGCGATTTGCACACGGCTGGTCAACTTGAGTTTTTTGAGAATATTTTGCACATGAATTTTGACGGTGCTCTCCGCCACAGCAAGATGTCGTGCGATTTCCTTATTACTTTCGCCGCGAGCCAAACAGATCATGGTTTCACGTTCGCGTGGCGTTAATTTTTCGCGTTCGGGGTTACTGGCAGTATGCCCGCCCATGCGAAACTGCATCACCAATTTTGCCGTCATCGCGTCGGCAATCACAGCCTCACCGGCAGCAGCACGTTTAATTGCAGAAGTCAGATAATCGGCTTCAATATTTTTCAACAAATAGCCACGCGCGCCATTGCGCAATGCAGTGGTCAAGTCTTCTGCATCTTCCGATACGGTCAGCATCAGCACTGCAGTATCCGGCAAATCTTCAACGATCAATTGCATGGCCTCAAGACCCGACAAGCCGGGCATATTTAAATCCATCAATACCACATCGGGTTTAAGTTGTTTTGCGCGTTTGACTCCGTCCAAGCCGTCAACGGCTTCACCAACGACTTCAAATTCCGGATTTCTTTGCAATAGTAATTTAATCCCACTCCGAAATAGAGTGTGATCATCAACCAATAAAATACGTATCGTCATTGTCTCTTCCAGTTTTTTATTCATTTTAAATTGATGCGCCGCAAATCAAGAATTCCAGCATGCTGTGGGTTGTGCCTTGTGCATAGGCCGCCAAGATCAAGCTACGCGTCGTTCCTCGCGTTGTAGACGCAAACAAATTCGCGTTCCCTCCCCAACTTGGCTACTCACATCAAATTGTGCCGACATACGCGCGGCACGTTCGTACATAATCGCCAATCCAACATGGGCTTCATCGATTTCCTCAATCGGACGTATTTCAAAGCCGCGACCATTATCCTCGACCTCCATCACGAAATCCCTATCGTTTTTCACGATCACCGAAACGCTATCGGCTTGTGCGTGTTTGCGTACATTTGAAAGCGCTTCCTGCAAAATAAATAGTACTTGCAATTGCTGCTCCGATGCGAGCTGAGCGCCATCGCCTTCTAGCTGCAAACTGCCGACCACGCCGGTCTGTCTTTGGAATTTGTTGAGCACATTACGCATTTCAGATTCCAAATTATTGTCCTGCAAACGCGTTCTGAAATTAGATAATAACTCGCGCACATCTTCATAACTCTCTTGCACACCGGCTCGTAACAAGGGGACGATGTCGCGGATTTCGCTGGTGTCTTCGCGTCTTAAAGAATCTTCCAACATTTGCACTTGCAAATTGAGAAAATTGAGTCCCTGCGCAATACTGTCATGCAGACCTTGCGCCAACAAATTACGTTCCTGAGAAACCGCGAACTCTTTTTCACGCGCGATCAATCTTTGATTTTCAATCGCTGCGCCCAGATTCTTCCCTAAGGTTTCAAGCAAGCGATTTTCTTCGCCCGTCAATTGCCTTTCGTTTTGAAAATGCAGGGAAAAACTACCGACCGGATGTTCGCGCGATAAGATTTGAAAAATCGCCACGGACACATAGCCTTCTTCTTTACACTGATATTTTTTCGCTTGGTCAAGCAGACGAAAATCGCGCACCAAAATCACGCCTTTTTGTGCCGCCGTGCCACACAAGCAATCATCTTTTTTGAGACAAAATTCCGCATCAACTAATTGATCAGAAACCCCTTCGTGTACCGCAACATGTAAATTTTCACCTTGTGCATCCAGGATACGCACGATGCCCCCATCGGCCGCAATACGCTGCATAATTCTGCGCAAAAATCCACGACAAAGTTCTTCTATGCTGTGGGAACCTGCCAAAAACTCGGCAATTTCATACAGCGTACTGACCTCGTAATTTTGCGCGAGCAGTTTGGCCGTCTTTTGATGCACACGCTGCTCTTGGGTTTTATGGACATTTTGCAGATGATCGGCCATGCGATTAAATGCACTTCCCAACTCACCAAATTCATCGCGAGTATCGATCTCGATGCGCACATTGAGATCATCTTTGCTCATACGTGCGATGCCGTGTTGCAGACGCCGAATCGGATCAATGATCCACAAATACAGCAAATACAAAAGCGCTACACTGGCCGCCAGCGACAAAAAAATCAGTGCGGTCTGACATAAGCGCAGCCATGCCGTCTTATCGCTCAGTTCAAGCTCGACGGTAGTGACCAAAGTATTTAATTGCGCGACAAAATTCGGCAACTGCTGTAGGTAAGATGCCCTCGCTTTTGCTGCATTATCCCTATCTTCCAAATTGGCCTGCGCGAGTAAAGCGCCGCGCATAGTATTTTTCCATGTGGTTCGCACCACCTGCATTTGCAACAAAACCGCTTCACTCTTGGGTAAAAATAAGCTGCGTTTAGGATCACCGGTTTGCAATGACGAAAGTATGAAATCAAAATCCTGTACTTCTGTGGCAAGTGTCTTCAAACCCGCATCGACATTGATTTCTTGCGCAATTTGATCGAGCAACAAGCCCATACGATAGGAACGCATACGCAAGCTGCCGGTTTCATTTATCGCCGCACCACCACCCTCTAATTGCCATGACAGCAGCAAGGTATAAACAATCGCCATTAACGTGAGCGACAAACCCACCACGGTTGAGAGCAGTATCCGAAATGTAATGCGTCGCCAAATCGGTAACGCCGCTTTTGCATTCATCGCTTTTCCTCTATCTACTTCACACACTCATTATCGCTCGAAAAACAACTTGCCAACAATGGGCAAACCATGGGCAAGAAACTATCGGTTCGATCCGAATACGCCAGCAGTGCACCTTCTGTCATATCGAAATACCAGCCGTGCAGCGCCAGTTCGCCGCTTTGTTCCCGTTCGGCCACCCAGGGAAAACTGCGCAAATTATTCAAAGACAAAATAATCGCACCCAGCTCACAAGCCCGGTTTTGTGATGCGACCGAACAGCTTGCCAGTTGCTGCAAAACTTGCTGCTTCACCGGTTCGACGATGCGCATCCAACGCCCGACAAAATCAATTTGGCGGCTCGGCGTATAGCCTTGCATCAAGGCCCGAATGCCGCCACATTTTTCATATCCCATGACGATGATGCGCTGCACTTTCAGCGCTTCCACCGCAAACTGTATGGCGGCGCTAACCCCCTGCTGATGTCCTGCTTCATTGCAGGGCGGCACCAGGTTGGCGATATTGCGCACAACAAAAATATCCCCAGGATCACAGTCTAATAACAAAGCAGGATCAACCCGCGAATCGCAACAACCTATCAACAGGGTAGTCGGGTTTTGCCCGTTATTCAGTTTGTCATAGAGCGGCGTTTCGCCGGAAAAATATTTGGTCTGAAAACGTTGAAAACCTTCAATAAATTGGTGAATATTTTTAACCGAGATTTTCCATTAGGGTTTGAGATGATGACGGATGAGTTTGCGAGACAGTTTTGCATGATTTTATTTTCTCATAGCGAGCTATGGGAAAATAAAATCATGCGGAAATGGCCGCAAAATCGCCGTCAGCACTCAAAAAGCACCGAAGGTGCGCCTAATGGAAAATCTCGGTTTAACTTCCATGAACTTCTCCAAAGTGGCAACGCCGCCCCGAAACCTAGGCCGTAATTCAAACTTTTCTCCTGCCTCAGCGACATATACAAGCTAGGGAAGCGAAGTTGCTTGAGCTAGGGGGTTGGCGCTAATAGCGCTAGCTGCGTGTCCATGCCTGCATGGTGACCGCTGGCCGCCGCTTTCACAATTGGTCAGAAAGCTAAAACAGACTAGTTCTTTTGGGGGATGCTTAGGATGGGCCCACGTCATTGGCATTTAACTTAATCGGAGCGATGCGGGGAATGATCAAGCTAAACGTTGCGCCCTGCCCCAGTGTACTTTGCACCGAAATTTCGCCACCTAAAATGGAGTGAATTATGTTGTAGCAAATATGCAGGCCAAGCCCGCTGCCGCCCTTACCCAAACGCGTTGTGAAAAATGGTTCAAAAATATGTTCGATATTGGCCGCTGAAATGCCATGTCCATTATCTTGCACCACCAACACGATCTGTCCATTGCCTTGCGCACTACCACGTATGCGTATCACGCCATCTTGCCGTTCGTGTAAGCCATGCATAATCGCATTCATAATTAAATTATTGAGTACTTGCCCTAATGATCCGGGATAACTATCGAGCTCCAGGCCTTCCTGCACCTCTAGCTGCAAACTCAAGTGTTCCCGCTTAATCCGATTCGAGAGCGTCAAGGCGACTTCTTCGCAAAAATCCCCTAGGTCAAAAACCCGTCTTTGATCCGATGTCTGGTCCACCGCAATCTGTTTAAAACTGCTCACCAGATGGGCGGCGTTGCTCAGACTACGCACCATGAGTTCGGCGGAGACATTGCTTTTTTCACAGTAGCTGGTGAGCTCAGAACGCTTTAACTGGTCCGACTCCAATTTGCCCAACATTTCTTTGCTATGTTCTTGCAAAGTGCTGGCCATTAACAGAGTGTTGCCGATCGGCGTATTCAGTTCATGCGCCACGCCCGCCACCAACGAACCCAGCGCCGCCATTTTTTCCTGTTCCACCAGTTTCGACTGGGTCAGTTGTAAGCGCCGATAGGCATCCGCATTATCGTAAGCCACCGCCGCATAGGTCGCCAAAGTAGCCAGAATATTCAAATCATTTTGGTTATAGGCACCGACGCGGGTACTGAGCACGGCAATCACTCCCATCACCCTGCCCTTCAAGATCATGGGAACGTAAATCCCGGAACACGAAGCTTGCGCCGGGCTACCGTCTTCCATCACGACTTCCTGCAGGCCAGTTTGCCTGGCGATGATGGTGTCGAGCTTGCGCGTATCGTGGGTAATTTCGTCTACAATCAATTCTTGCCCGCTTAAGACACAACGCGCCGACGGCTGTTCGATGGCATCCAAACTACGCAAATACGGTTGCAAACGTTTATCGTCCTGCATGGTGTACTCAAAATTAATCTGACGCTTTTCCCAATCGACAAAGCCAACCCCCAAGGTGGAGGCATGTATCAAAGCTTTGACGTTGAGATACACAGTGGTCAAGACTTCTTGCACATCCAGCGAAGCGGTAATTTTCAAACCGATTTCACTCAATTTTCCGATGTCATTTCTGGCGCGTTCTGCCAGTTCTTTTTGCGCGTCGGCCAGACGTTTCTGCTCCAAAATTTCCTGGGTTTGTATCTGTACCTGTTCCTGCAATTGCAGTTGGTTCAGCCGTATCGCTTTCAGACGCCATTGCACGCCGAAGCGTAACACCAGCGCGACCACCAGCAACCACAGACCATACCACCACCAGGTACGCCAAAACGGCGGTGCCACCTGTACCACCAGTATCTCTGCACTGGCACTCCAGACCCCATCTGGATTGGCCGCTTTGGCCAATAAGCGATAAGTGCCGGGATCCAGATTGGTATAGGTTGCAGTGGCGCGGTCACCCTGTCCAAATATCCAATCGGCATCATAGCCATCTAATTTCCAAGCATAGCGAATTTGGGTGCGATTATAAAAATACAAAGCGGCCAACTCAAAACTCACCATACTTTGCTGGTGTTTCAATTGTATGGTGTGGGCTGCACTTAAAGGGCCATGCACCCCTATGCTTGGCAAATCATAAGTCATTTCAAGTTTGTCGCCCGTAGGTGAATTTCGATTGAGCATGCCACCCGCGCCGGAGGGGGCATTTTCTACTGCTTCCAAATCCAGCAGAGAACGGTTGAACAATAAGACATCACTCAAAATGACTGGCGGCGCGGTCTTATTACTCCACACACTATTGGGATGGAATCGCACCAACCCCACACCACCAAAAAACAGGCTGCCGTCGCTACCGCGGGCGGCGGCAGCAAAACTAAAGGCACCGTCAAAGCGTCCAAAAGCAGGATAATTTCTCCCCTGTTTCAGATCGGCCTGCACCTGCATTAAACCACGCTCACTACTCAACCAAATGTCGCCATTCTCGGTCACTTCCATCGCTTCGAACACATCTGCCGGCAGCCCTGGCAAGGGTGACCAGGAAACCAATTCCCAATCGCTCGCCGTGCTGGGACTGGCCGTAGCACTCGCATTGGCGCGGCCAGCCAGGACTGGCCGCACTTCTAACAGACCGAGCAGGGTGGCGGCAAAAATGCGTCCGCCAGGCGTTTGGCGTAAGCTGGTCACACCCAATTTTTCCGGAGTGGGTATGCCGGCACTTTTTTTCCCTATCTTATAAAATCCCTGGCTGGACTCATCCCATAATTGCAATGCGCTTTTGGTGCCCACCCATAGGCGTTGCTCTTTATCAATCAAGATACTGTCCACTGCATCATCGCTGAGCGCATCCGGTCGCGTATCGTCAGCCCGAAAATGCACGATAGTGTGATCGGGATCAAAGCGAAACAGGCCGAATAAAGTACTGCCCCACACCCGCCCTTTGGCATCTTGCAATAGCCCGGTAAACCGGGTGCCGGCCGGTAGTCCGGTCGCCAGCGGAATAGTGCGTACACGATGGGTATCCACATTGTAAACTTGCAGGGTTTCACCACCTATCCATAGCTGACGCTGCTGGTCTAATAAGAGCGCCCGCACATTATCGATTTGAATTAGCTTGCGATCTATTCTTTGCGTATCGCCCGTTGAGAGCTGCAAACGATTCACGCCACCGCCGCCAGTGCCTATCCAAATATGATCATTGTCCTCGGGTGCCAGCGCTGTCACCAGGCGGTGCGAAAGACTGCGCTCATCGCCTGGGACATTTAAATAGGTACTAAAGCCGCGACCACTCAAGTCCACTAGGTTGGCACCGTAATCACTGGTTCCTATCCACAGCCCACCACTGGCATCGAGCATTAATGAGGTGAGCGTATCGCCACTCAAGCTACTGGCAACGGAGGGCAGATGATGAAATCCTTCCAGATGTTTGGGTTCCGATCGCCAGCGAAACAGGCCACGGTCATCGCCCATCGCCAACCAGATCGCCTGGTCCTGATCCTGCAAAATCGCCGTCACGCTGCCTTTTGGCAGCGCTAATGCTGGCGGCAGTGCGATGGCGCTGGCGGGCTGGGTATTCACCTGCCAAATCTGTAGCCCAGCGCTGAGGCCGACCCACAGATTTCCTGCAGCATCGAAGCCCAGACTGCGCACGGAATACTCCAACGGCCTCACTTGCGCTGGCAAGGGGAGATTTTTGTCAAAGCTCAATGTAGCTTGTTCTGAAAGCGCCAGTTTTTGGGATGAGGGTATCGTTGAGAATTGCTGCAATACAGATCCATCCTGATCGATATGAAAAATCTGTAGCTGTTGACCTATCCACACGCCGCCCTTGCCGTCCGACAGCATGGCACGTACCTCAGCTTCCTGTGGCGTTGCTGTGACAACCGCCGCTGACCAACGGGTATAACTGCCATTGGCCGGATCAAATAATAATAAGCCCGTGGCACTGGCGATCCATAGACGCCCCCGGCTAGCGGGCGCGATAGAAAAAACCGCGCGCCTACCGCTGCCTAGCGTGGCCGGCATGGGAAATTGGGTAATCTGATCGGTAAGCATATCGAGCCGGTCGACGCCACCGCGTGTGCCTAGCCAGAGTTGATTTTTTTCATACTCGAAAATACTCAAGACCCGGCTATGGCTAAGTGAATTGACATTTCCGGCCACATGTGGGAAAAGTTTTACCCGCCGACCGTCATAGCGCACCAGACCGTTGGAAGTACCCATCCAGATCAAGCCATTCCTGGTCTGCGCCACCGTCAACACACCAGTGCTAGGCAAACCCTGGTCTATACTAAAGTGATCAAAGCGCAGGCTATGCAGGGCACCCGCTTGCACGAAACTGGCATTGAAACAGAGGAGGAGCAAGCAACCGGCGATCAAGCGAACGCAGAACAGGCAGCGACCGCCAGGCAGTCGCAGGTTTTCTATCGAGAACAGCGTATTTGCCAGTAAAAACCTCAACGCGGTTACCCCCCATTTGGTGAGCGATGCATATCAGTGTAAGCTCGGAAAGTCTGATGCCAACTATAGCATGCAAACTCGGAAATTGTCGCAAAGCAAGGCTGTGTGTTATCCGTGCTGGCACTCTTGCCTGCCATAAAAAACAACAAATCTGACTGAAAATAGAAAGAGCCGCGCGGTGGCGGAAATCGTGATCTAGCTATTCCTGTGCGTCAAGGCGAGCGACTGGAACAAAGCCCGCAGTTGTGTCGCTATATCTTAGGCAAGTTCTCATGCAAATCGTAATTCATCAGGGAAAGAAGCACCACTAGGAAGAGGTACATCATGCCGCAATTGACGCGGGTATTGAGCGGAACGGTCTAGTAATCAGCCGGCAATCCTTCCGGCGGATGTTTGGAAAAGGCCGCTTTGATTTGCGGGCAAGCCAAAATCCCAATCAATATCAGCACATGGGCTGGGTCGAAACTGATGAATGTTTTTCACTTCCATGATGATGCTTCCACAATGGGACAAGGCGCTATTGAACCAAGGAATTTTCTGCACCTGCCAAATCGATCCCACTAATCTTTGCACGTCCGACGATTAACTTCAAATATTGACGCAAGGCGCGATCATAGCTCGCCGCACGCATCGCTTCTGCAATTGAAGCACTTAGCTGTTCAAATTCCAAAACACGGCCTGCCAATTTGCGCCCCAGCTGAATAATGTGCAGTCCAAAACGCGTCTCCACTAAATACGGAATCACGGTATTTTCTTCAGCTAAAAACAAGGCTTTCTCAAATTCTTTCACCGTATCGCCGCGTGCCAACTGCCCTAGGCTGCCCCCAACCTCACTCGAAGGACAATTGGAATAGGCGCGCGCCAACTGCGAAAATTGACTAGGATCGTCTAAAATTAGTGCGAGAACTTGTTCAGCCTTGGATCGCAATTTCTGCAAATCCAAATGTTCAGTGACCTGAAACAAAATATGATTTGCCTCGACCAATTCGCCCACAGTAAAAGCATGAAGATGGGTTTCATAATGACGATAAATTTCCGCTTCACTAGGCACGGGCACGAGTAGCTCGCGCGCCAAGAGTGCCTCAATTTTCTCGTCTTCACTGCCTGTTATTCCACTCTGCGCAGCCTCATCCATGAGCACCCGACGCAACACCAAGGCTGTCATCGCACGCTGCATGGGATCAGCCGCCTGCTGATGGGCGGGCAATTCCTGTTCCATCTCAGCATCGCTGAGTTCGTAAGCATTCACTATCACGGGCATGATTGCCTCCCTTTTTTAAGTCATTTGTCGCACTTTGCGGAGAAGGATTTCAAACGCTCTTCTTCTGTTGCTGAGTTCCTGTGAATTTCCGTTTCATTTCACGGCGCGGGTTGCACCCGCCCTACATCTTTAAAACCCCTCAACGCCGAGGCGCCGAGTAAAACCTTGAATGAGCGGTTTTACATTTCTAGCGCGAACGCACCAGTTGCCAAGCGCGGCTGACATAGCCGACCGCCGCGAAGCCACTCCAAACGTGGACCAGACGAGTGAACGGGAAGATCACGAACAAGCTCAACCCCATGAACAAATGGGCTTTGAAGAGTAAAGGCGCGGCTACGATAAAGTCGGCGGCATCGCCCCTAAAGGT
Source organism: Oxalobacteraceae bacterium (assembly GCA_023259175.1). Lineage (GTDB taxonomy): Bacteria > Pseudomonadota > Gammaproteobacteria > Burkholderiales > Burkholderiaceae_D > Undibacterium. The sequence continues at coordinate 38,326 of JAHFQV010000028.1, forward strand.
AACGATGTGCTGCGCCCACGTCATCAGCAAAACCATCATATGACCATCGCGGTGATTGGCTGATTCAAAGATGGTACTCAAGCCTAAACCTAGCGTGATAAAGATCCACAATAACAAGACTTTATCGCCGGTCTTGGTAACCGCAGAAATGCGCGCATCAGTAAAACGGCGGTGCATCAAGATCAGCAATCCCAGCATACATAAACTACCAAACACGCCACCCATCACCATCGCGATCATTTGCTTGAAACCATGCGACACACCCAGGGTATCCCACACGATCACAGGCGTCAGCAAACCGACTAAATGACCGAAGAACAAGCCGAGTACGCCGATGTGAAACAAGATATTCCCGACCCGCAGATTACCGGTATGCAGCATCTGCGAGGAATCACTCTTCCAGGTATATTGTTCACGTTCAAAACGCGCCAGGCTGCCAAACAAGAAAATCGCCAGCGCGATGTAGGGATAAATCCCGAAAGTAAATTGATGTAAGTAGTCCATGATATTTCCCTTTTCATTCCAATCAATCCGGTAGGGCGAGTGCAAGCCGCGCGGCTTTTAATGCCTTGTGCGGCGCGAGTTGCACCCGCCCTACATTTTTTAAAACCCCTCAACGCCGAGGCGCTGAGACGCTGAGTAAAACCTTAAATGAGAGACTTTCTCTACTCCTGACTTTCTCAGCGCTCCTCCGCACCTCTGCGTCTCGGCGTTGAGGGGTTTTTATTCATATTCCACCCACCACCGTATTCGCTTGCGCTTGCATCGTTTGACGCGGATAAAAATTAACCGCCTGCGTGCCGCTCGATGAACACGACAGACCTGGCCGCAACAAAGGTTCCACGCCATCCGCACCCGGGCCAAAGGTTTCCATCGCATCATCCATATCACGCACCGGTGGCTCACCCTGCTCTTGCGGCACCACATCGGTAAATGCGGTCAACACCAAAAAAGCATTGGCATACGGACTGTCTTTACGCTGCAAACGCGTGCCGATGGCTGCGATTACATGAATGGCCTCGCCGAGTAATTTCTCAGCCGTCTCCGCTTCCACCAAACTTAAGAATTCCAAAAACAGCGGTACATAATCGGGCAATTCACTCGCTTCCGGTTCAAAACCATAACGACGATATTCCGAAATTAAATCCACCATCGCCTGCCCACGATCACGACTCTCACCGTGGATGTGTTCAAACAAATGCAAAGCAACCGAGGGTGTGCGATCGAAGGTACCAACATAGTTTTCTTGCAGCGCAATCAAAGAATTTTCTTTGAAAAATTTCAAGAGTGGTTGCAATACTTCTGTGGTTTCCACGTCAGCGGCTAACACGGCTTCTATTTCTGGCAAAGCAGCGATCAGATCTGGCTGAGGATAGCTCAAGAGTGCCGATAAAATGCGATAAATTTGCATACGATGTCCTTCATTCCTTGTGGCTCAATTTGTAGGGCGGGTGCAACCCGCGCGGTTGGTATTCAGTTCTTACGGCGCGGGTTTCACCCGCCCTACTTTTAAAACCATTCAATTTCAAAACCCCTCAACGCCGAGGCGCTGAGACGCTGAGTAAAACCTTAAATGAGAGAATTCCTCTGCTCTTGACCTTCTCTGCGCTACTCTGCGCCTCTGCGTCTCGGCGTTGAGGGGTTTTGACGCTCATTCAATTTGTAGGGCGGGTGCAACCCGCGCGGTTGGTATTCAGTTCTTACGGCGCGGGTTTCACCCGCCCTACATTTTTAAAATCTTTGCCGCAGAGGCGCAGAGAAAAGCAGGTAAGTTCAAAATCATTCAAATAACTAACTCTGCGTGCTCTGCGCCTCTGCGGCGAAAGCTTTTGACCTTCACTCAGTAGTCGACAACTTCTTGCGCGACTTCGGCATATCCACAAAAATCACACTGCCCTGCGGCTTCTTACCAAACAACGCACCATCCGATGTACCGCCCGAACAACCATTACCAAAGGTGAAACCACAACTACCTTTTTCATTGAAACTGTCTTCCACCATTTCTTTATGCGAAGACGGAATCACGAAACGATCTTCGTAATTAGCAATCGCCATAGTTTGATACATGTCTTCGACTTGCGCTGCACTCAAACCTACCTGCTGCAAGACCGCATGATCGAGTTCGCCATGCACGGTTTCAGAACGTTTGTAAGCACGCATTGCTAACATTTTTTCCA